>CAYFVS010000308.1:0-5014 GCA_964346565.1 uncultured candidatus Brocadiaceae bacterium
AGGCATCCCGCTGGGCCGGATGGGCACCCCGGAGGACATCGGCGCGGCGGTAGCCTTCCTGGCCTCCGATGCGGCTTCCTACGTCACCGGGCAGATACTCTACGTGGACGGCGGCCTGACTGCACAGCTCACCCCGCCGGGCATCTACATCTGAGCGAAGGTCATCTCCCGGACGGTCTGCGTCATGGGGTCCAGCACGTCCCGCTCCAGTTCCAGCTCCCGGGCGATGCCGCCGAGAAGCCAGTCCCAGTGCCCGCCCGGGTAGTCCATTGCGTCGCCGCGGTAGAGCAGCGCGTCCAGGTGCCAGGTGAACACGTAAACCGTGCCCTCACCCTGCCGGTGTCGGTAGAGAAGCGGCGCGCCGGCCGCCGTGACCAGCACCTCCGCGCCCTCTGCCGGCTCGACGCGGGTGAGGTGGGCCGTCTCTGCCATGTCGAGCCCCCACGATGGGGTCAGCTCGGCGACGAATGCCTCGTGCCGCGACTCGATGTCGTCCAGGGAGGCCGTCGGCTCTCGCCCGAACACCTGCCGGCAGCCGGCGAGGGTGGCCAGCTCGGGCGCCCCCCGCCACTTCAGGTAGGCGTCCTGCAGCCGGTCGGCTTCCGCCAGGGGCAGCAGCAGCGTCCCGCTGCCACGCACGTAGTCCAGCAGCGCCGCCGGCGCCTCCGGGTGGTCGCGCCTGTACTCCCCCGCGCCGACGACGACCAGCCGGTAGGGCTCCAGGTCCGAGGCGGCCACGACGCGCTCTGCGGCGGAGGTCATCGCGGCGTCCGCCTTCATGCCCTGGCGGGCCAGCGAGGTCAGCAGCGCGTAGACCGTCAGGTTCGCCCGGTAGCGGTAGAGGCTCTGGAAGACGGGACACGGGCAGAGCAGCAGCGTCTGCGGGCGCGGCCCGGCGGCTGGCAGCCGGTCGAGCGCCTGCGACCAGCCGCGCACACGGTCCGCCACCGGCCGCTCCGAACCGTCGTAGCGAACCAAACCCATCGTCTCGCCGGCCTGGGAGTAGCCCTTCTCCTGCTCGGGCGTATCTCGGGTGTACTCGAAGCCGAGCTTCCGGGTGAAGGTCTTGCTCAACTCGTCGTCGCTCCAGCACCAGTAGTTGACGTGCCGGCCGCCGCAGGCGGTGAAGAACGTGTTGTAGCGGTCGAACATGAGGAGCTGGTCGTGTTCGTCGCGCACGCCGCGGCGCTCCTCGCCGATGTCCACCCCGTGGCAGATGATGACGGGCTTGCCGGAACGGCTCATCCAGCGGGTGAGCATCTCGACGTAGCCGGCTGCGCTGATGACCTCGACAGACGGCCTGTCGGCGACCGGTTCGGCCATCCAGCGGCGTTCCTGCTCGCTCTGGATGTGGTAGCTGCGCGGCCCCTCCCAGTGGTATGCCTCCAGCCACAGGGCGTCGGCGGCCACCATCTCCGGCACGATGGTGTTCAGGTGGCCGGTCGAGAAGCAGCATCCCTCCATGGCCTCTATCATGAGCTGGTTGGGCGCCACCGGCCGCAGTGCCTCGGCAATTCGCGCGGTCGAGCGCCGGGTCAGCATCTGCTGCATCAGGGCGAACTCGCAGGAGCGGGGGTTGTCCTGGTTGAAGTAGGGCTCCATCTCGGTGGGCATCCGTATCCGGTGCCAGTCGCGCTCGTCGGGCTCCAGCGCCAGCAGCTCCCGCGCCCGCTCCAGGTCCCCTTCGAACCGCTCCCGCAGCCACTCCGCCCACCTGCCGCGCACCGGCGGGACGGTGAACTTGAACCGGAAGAACCGCCCGATGCCCATCGCCCAGCCCAGCACCTCCGGCCGGTCGGCGCAGCGCCGCAGGAAAGGCGCCATTGCCTCGATGCGGTGCCGCTCGGCGGCCTCGCTGACAGCCGGATGCCACAGGTCCTCTCCCCGCTCGATGCCGTTGGCGGCGCACCATGCGTCGGCCGAGATGCCCCGCGCGCCGAACACTACCGCCCGCAGGCCGTGCTCCCGGAGCATGTCCAGCAGCGTGTCGAGCCGCCGGAAGCGTTCCCCGATGGGCTCGGCCCCGTCGTAGAAGGCCCGGCCCGGGATGAACAGGCCCACGGCGTTCAGGCCGAGGTCGCGCATCTTCCCGAAGTCGCGCTCCAGGAGGGCCTGGTTGAACTCCCAGTGCTCGCCCATCCAGTCCGCCCCGCAGGTGCCCGGGCGGCGGCCGAAGTAGCTGACGCCGTGGTAGCGCCACGGCCGGCCGTCCAGAACCAGGTCCCCGTTCTCGTCGGTGGTCACGAACGAGTCCATCCCTCGCCTCGCCCTCTGGAGTACGGTGGCATCGGTCGCGCCATTGTAGGGGCTGGCGCCGCGGCCACAAGCGCAGGATTGACAGCCCGGCGCGGCGGGCCGTAGAATCCCCCCGAAACTCGCCGGAGGGACCCCATGCCGCCGCTCACCATCGCCGACGTCCGGGTCTTCTGCACCCAGCCCACCAGCCCCAATGCCCGCCTGGTCATCGTCAAGGTGCTCACCTCCGAGCCCGGCCTCTACGGGCTCGGCTGCGCCACCTTCACCCAGCGCTACCGCGCCGTCCAGGCGGCCATCCAGCACCACCTGGGCCCCCGCGTGGTGGGCCGCGACCCGCGCCGCATCGAGGACCTGTGGCACACCATGATGGTCAGCGGCTACTGGCGCAACGGCCCCGTGCTGAACAACGCCGTCAGCGGCATAGACATGGCCCTGTGGGACATCAAGGGCAAGCTGGCCGGGATGCCGTGCTACGAGCTGTGGGGCGGCCGGTGCCGCCCGGGGGCGGCCTCCTACGCCCACGCCGACGGACGAGGCCCCGAGGAGGTGGCCGACAACGTCCGCCGGCTCATGGCGGAGGGCTACCGCCACGTGCGCTGCCAGCTCGGCGGCTATGCGGGCGTCGAAGCGGACTCGGTCAGGCGGCCGCAGGGAGCGCCGCCGGGGGCGTACTACGATCCGAAGGAGAAGCTGCGCCGCGTGCCGGCGCTGTTCGAGTACCTGCGCTCCGAGCTGGGGGACGAGGTCGAGCTGCTCCACGACGTGCACGAGCGACTGGCGCCGATTGACGCCGTCCGGCTGGCGAAGGACCTGGAGCCCTACCGGCTGTTCTTCCTGGAGGACGTGCTGGCGCCGGAGGATCAGGAGTGGCTGACCATGTTGCGCGCGCAGACGTCCACGCCGATAGCGATGGGCGAGCTGTTCAGCAATCCGCAGGAGATCGTGCCGTTCGTCACGCGGCGGCTGTTCGACTACCTGCGCGTGCACCTGTCACAGATCGGAGGCATCACCCCGGCGCTTAAGCTGGCGCACCTGTGCGCGGCGTTCGGCGTCCGGACGGCCTGGCACGGGCCGGGGGACGTCTCGCCGGTGGGCATGGCGGCGAACGTGCACCTGGACGTGGCGCTGCACAACTTCGGCATCCAGGAGGGCGGCCGCCGGACGGATGCGGAGCGGGAGATATTCCCCGGCACTCCCGAGCTGCGCGACGGCATGCTGTACCCCAACGAGGAGCCGGGATTGGGGATGGAGTTCGACGAGGACGCCGCCGCGCGGTTTCCCTGCGATGACTCCGAGCCCGGCTGGACCGAGGCCCGCCTCCCCGACGGCACCATCCACCGCCCGTGACCCCGCCACCGAGAACGGCGGCTCCCTCAGCCCTGGCCCAGCATCGGCGCGGGGACGGTGCCGTGGGTGTCCTCGGTGTATTCCTGGAGGGTCTTGACGCGCATCTCGCTGCGCTGGAGTTCGGCAACGGCCTGCGCGGCGGCGACGGCGCCCTGGATGGTCGTGATGATGGGCACGGCGCGGGCCCAGGAGGTGCTCCGGATGGCTATCTCGTCCTCGCGCGGCTGCTTGCCGCTGGGGGTGTTGATGACCAGGGCCACCTCGCCGTTGATGATGGCGTCCACGATGTGCGGCCGGCCCTCGCGCACCTTGTTGATGCGCTCGCAGTCCAGCCCGCCGCCCCGCAGCCAGGCGGCGGTGCCTTCGGTGCCGACCAGGTCGAAGCCCATCTCGGCGAAGCGCCGGGCGGCGCCGGCGGCGGCCTCGGTCTTGTCCCGGTCGCGCAGGCTGAAGAAGACCTTGCCCTCGCGGGGCAGGTTCTGCCCTGCGGCTACCTGGGCCTTCGCGAAGGCCATCCCGAAGTCCTCCGCCATCCCCATCACCTCGCCGGTGGACTTCATCTCGGGGCCCAGGACGGTGTCCACGCCGGGGAACCGCGCGAAGGGGAAGACGGCCTCCTTGACCGCCACGTGAGCGATGCGGACCTCTTCGGTCAGACCGAGTTCCTCCAGGGGATGCCCCAGCATGACCAGCGTGGCGAGCTTGGCCAGGGGCACGCCGGTGGCCTTCGAGACGAAGGGGATGGTGCGGCTGGCGCGCGGGTTGACCTCCAGCACGTAAACTTCGCCCGCCTGCACGGCGTACTGGACGTTCATCAGGCCGACGACCTCGAGCGCCTCAGCGAGGGCCTTCGTCTGGCGGGAGATCTCGTCCTGCACCTTCTCCGAGAGCGTCTGGGGCGGGATAACACAGGCGCTGTCGCCGCTGTGCACGCCGGCCTCCTCGATGTGCTCCATGATGGCGCCGATGACCGTCAGGTCGCCGTCGCTGATGGCGTCAACGTCCACCTCGACGGCCTCCTCGAGGAACTTGTCCACCAGCACGGGCCGCTGGGGGCTGGCCTGGACGGCCTCCTTCATGAAGTGCTCCAGCGACTCGGCGTCGTAGACGATCTCCATCGCCCGGCCGTCCAGCACGTAGCTGGGCCGGACCAGGACGGGGTAGCCGATCTGCTCGGCCAGTTCGAGGGCGCCCTCGAAGGAGGTGGCCGTGCCGTTGGGCGCCTGCTTCAGCCCCAGCTCGTGCAGCAGGGCCTTGAACTGCTTGCGGTCCTCGGCCAGGTCAATGCTGCGCGAACTCGTGCCCAGCAGCGGGACGCCCATCTCCTGCAACTCGCCGGAGATGTTCAGCGGCGTCTGGCCGCCGAACTGGAGGATGACGCCGTAGGGCCGCTCGGCCTCGACGATGTTCA
>CAYFVS010000309.1:0-17177 GCA_964346565.1 uncultured candidatus Brocadiaceae bacterium
TACCAGAGCGTAGCCGATGCGCAGATACGGGCCAGGTTCCAGAGCGCCTGGGGCGCCGACCTGTCCCCTGAGCCGGGCCTGACCGTCGTCGAGATCATGGACGCCGCCCACGACGGCCGCGTCAGGGGCCTGTACATGATGGGCGAGAATCCCGTGCTCAGCGATCCCGACATCAACCACGTGCGGGAGGCACTCAGCGGCGTGGAGTTCCTGGTCTGCCAGGACATCTTCCTGTCCGAGACCGCCGAACTGGCCGACGTCGTGCTGCCCACGGTCTGCTTCGCCGAGAAGGACGGCACGTTCACCAACACCGAACGCCGGGTGCAACGGGTCCGCAAGGCCCTCGATCCCCCCGGCCAGGCGCGGCAGGACTGGGAGATCGTCTGCGGACTGGCCGGACGAATGGGCTACGAGATGAGCTACACCCATCCGTCGGAGATCATGGACGAGATCGCTTCGGTCACGCCCATCTACGGCGGCATCAGCTTCGGGCGCATTGACGAGGTGGGTCTCCAATGGCCGTGCCCGGACGAAGGCCATCCCGGCACCCGGTTCCTGCACGAGGGAACCTTTGCCAGGGGCAAGGGCCGCTTCCATGCCGTCCCCTACCGTCCGCCCGACGAAGTCCCGGACGATGAATACCCCATCGTGCTGACCACCGGGCGGATGCTGGAGCACTGGCACACCGGCACCATGTCCCGCCGCGTGCACGTGCTGGACTGGCTCGTGTCGCAGGGCGAAGTGGAGATCTCCCCGGATCTTGCGGACCGCTACGGCATCAGTGACGGCGAGACGGTGCGGGTCACGTCCCGGCGCGGGAGCGTCGAGGTCCCAGCCCGGGTGGTGGACGTGCCCCGGAGCGACAGCGTGTTCATGGCGTTCCACTTCCGGGAAGCGCCCGCCAACGCCCTGACGAACCCCGCGCTCGACCCGGTGGCCAAGATACCCGAGCTGAAAGTCTGCGCCGTGCAGCTGAGCAAGAGCAGGCAGCAGCAGACGCCGACGGCCGGGTGAGGGGCGCCTGTGCGCCGCTGCCCGGTTGTGTTTTTTTGGCAGGCGTTGTGCGCAGACCGCATAACGCCTGGAGCCGCAAGCGAAGGGAGATCCGGGTATGGGCCGAGCCGACCGCTTCCACAAACGGGCAACCGTCATCACCGTCAGCGGCAGTCGCGGCGGCTGCGGCAAGACGAGGGTGGTCCAGATGCTGCTCCGCCTGTGCCCGGGCGCAGTAGCTGTGAAGGCGCGCACGGACGCAGCGCCGGTCAGCCGCCTGGACGAGTCGCCGGAATCGGCCCCGGCGGGCAAGGACACCGCCCGCTACCTGGAGGCCGGCGCGGGGCGGGCCCTGCTGCTGACCGGCCCGGCCGAAGAGATGATTCCGCTGGCTCAAGCCCTGATCGAGGAAGCCGCGCCGGGGGTCATCGTATTCGAGACGAACGCCCTGGCAGAGGCCGTGGAGCCGGACCTGGCCGTGTTCGTGGAAGCAGACGGGGAGCAGAAGGACAACGCCGAATCGTGCCGTCGGGCCGCCGACCTGCTGGTGCGCCTGCCGGGGCGATCTCCGGATGCGCAGGTCCGCCGACCTCGCCGGACAAGGCCCGGCGAGACTTGTCCTCCGTAGCCATGGCGGAGGACGGACGGCGCGCCTGCCAAGTGAGAGAGTAAGTGCCGCCGGGCAGTTCCTGGCGGGGAGGAGCAGGGATGAGCGAGGAAGGAAGCGAACAGATACGGGCAGCGGTCCGCGAAGCCGCCGAGAAGGGACGCATCGAGTGCGCCCGCGCGCTGGCCGTCGCCCGACGGCTGAAGGTCGAGCCCCACCGGGTGGGCGAGGCGTGCAACGCGGAGCGCATCAAGATAGTGCGCTGCCAGTTGGGATGCTTCGGATGAAACTGCGTTGGAAGATATGGTTCGAGCAGGAAGGCGAGGCCGTCTTCGGTCCGGGCCGGGCGGCCCTGCTGAGCGCGGTAAACCGGGAAGGCTCCATCCAGGCCGCCGCACGGAGCCTGGGCATGTCCTACCGCCACGCCTGGTCCATGCTGAGGGCCAGTGCAGAGCGCTGTGGCCGTGAGCTGGTGCGCACCCGGCGCGGCGGCAAGGCCGGCGGCGGCGCGGAGCTGACCGAGTTCGGCCAGGCACTGCTGGACGCCCACCAGCAACTGGCCGACCGCTTTGACCAGGCCCTGAAGGAGGCCGGCGATGAGGTACCTCTGCCTGGCGATTAGCGTGCTCGCGGTGCCGTGGGCTGCCGGCTGCGGCCGAGCCGCGCCGACGGCGGTCAAGGTCTTCCACGCCGGCAGCCTGTCCGCGCCCTTCCAGGAACTGGAGCGCCTGTTCGAACGGCAGAACCCCGGCGTTGACATCCAGCGCGAGGCATATGGCAGCGCAGCCGCCGTGCGCCAGGTGACCGAGTTGGACCGCCCGGCGGGCGTGATCGGCTCGGCGGACTACAGGCTGATAGACCAGCTCATGGTCGGTTCTGAACCGGCCCACGCGGACTGGAACGTGCTGTTCGCGCGCAACTCAGTGGGCCTCGCCTACATGGAGGGAACGCCCGCCCCGAGCGACGCCGACTGGTCGGAGCTGCTGCTGGACGAAGACGTGCGCGTGGGCATGTCCAATCCCAACCTGGACCCCTGCGGCTACCGCAGCCTCTGCTGCTGTTGGCTGGGGCAGGAAGTCATGGGCAAAGACGGCCTGTTCGACGGACTCGTGCTCGCCAACGCAAACGTCTCGGTGACCGCCGAGGGCGACACCGCGGTCATCGAGGTGCCCGAGCACGTGCGGTACACGGGCCGGCTGGTGATGCGTCCGAAGGAGACGGACCTGCTGGCGCTGCTGGAGACGGGCGCGATTGACTACGTGTTCATCTATCGCAGCGTGGCGCGGCAGCACGAACTGGGCTTCTACGAACCGCCCGAGGAGGTGAACCTGAGCAGCGCCGCGCTGGCCGAGCCCTACGCGCAGGTGGCCGTGCGCCAGTTCGCCGACCGGGCCGAGCAGGCGACGCTCATCGGCACGAGCCCCATCGTTTACGGCGCCACCGTGCCCCGCGCTGCGCCGCATCCGGAGGAGGCCCAGCGGTTCGTCCAGCTTCTGCTGAGCGAGGAGGGGCGGCGCATTCTCCGGGACAACGGCCAGCCGCCGCTGGTCCCTCCGGTGCTGTCCCCCGCCAGCCGCGAACATGCTGTCCCGACGTCCATTTCCCGTTCCCTCGAACAGGAGGCCCCGCAAGGCGATGCGTAAGACGCTGCTGACGCCCCTGTTCGCGGCTGGCGGCGCGCTCTTGCTGCTGTTCTTCGCGCTGCCGCTGGTGACGATGGTCGCGAAGGAGACGCCCGGCACTCTGTGGGAGGCGCTGGGCGAGGGGGAGGTGCGCTCGGCGCTGTGGGTCTCTGTCAGCGCGGCTGCGGCGGCCACGGGCATCGCGCTCCTGTTCGGCGTGCCGCTGGGTTACGTGCTGGCGCGACGACGCTTCCCCGGCCGGGCGCTCGTGCAGGGGCTGGTGGACATGCCCATCGTCGTTCCCCACACGGTGGCCGGCATCGCCCTGCTGGGCGTGCTGGCGCCGGAGGGGGCGGCGGGTGCGGCGGCCGGGGCGCTCGGCATCCGCTTCGTGGACGCCTTCCCGGGCACGGTGGCGGCCATGCTGTTCCTGTCGGCGCCATTCGTGGTGAACGCCGCCCGGTCGGGGTTCGAGGCGGTGAGCCCCCGGATGGAGAACGTCTCCCGCAGCCTGGGTGCCGGCCCGTGGGGCACCTTCGCGCGCATCTCGCTGCCGATGGCCGCCGGCCCGATAGTGTCCGGCGCGGTCATGTGCTGGGCGCGGGCGGTCAGCGAGTTCGGAGCGGTCATCATCCTGGCCTACTACCCGCGCGTGGCGTGCACGCTGATCTACGACCGGTTCACCGCCTTCGGCCTGTCCTCGTCCCGGCCGGTGGCGGTGCTGCTGGTGCTGTTGTGCCTGTTCATCTTCCTGCTGGTGCGGCTGGGGGCGGCCCGCCGGGCGCGTCCTCCGGGGGAGGTGACCGGTGCTTGAGCTGCGCCATCTGAGCCGGTGCTGGCCGGGCTTTGCGGTGCGGGACGTATCCCTGCGGGTGGAGCATGGGCAGTACTTCGTCCTGCTCGGCCCGAGCGGGGCGGGCAAGACGCTGCTGCTGGAGCTTGTGGCCGGCTTCCACCGGCCTGACGCAGGCAGCGTCCATCTGGATGGGCAGGACGTGACGAGCCTGCCGCCGGAGAAGCGCCGGATGGGGTTCGTCTACCAGGACGCCATGCTGTTCCCCCACCGGAGCGTGGCGCAGAACATCGCCTACGGCCTGCGCACCCGCCGGCGCCCGGCCGCCGAGATACGCGGGACGGTCCGGCGACTGGCCGAGATGCTCCGCATCGGCGCCCTGCTGCACAGGCGGCCGGACACCTTGAGCGGTGGGGAGCGGCAGCGCGCCTCGATGGCCCGCGCGCTGGCTGTCCAGCCCGAGGTGCTGTTGATGGACGAACCGCTGGGCGCCCTCGACCCGCTCACTCAGCAGGCCCTGCGGGCCGAGCTGCGGCGCGTGCACAGCCTGACCGGCGTGACCGTCGTCCACGTGACCCACGACCAGGGCGAGGCCCGCGAGCTGGGCCAGCGGGTGGGCATCCTGCGCAACGGCAGTCTGCTACAGGTCGGCCGGCCCGAGACCGTCTTCGAGCGTCCGGGGAACCACTTCGTCGCCCGCTTCACCGGCTCGCGGAACATCTACGGCGGCCGCGCCCGGCGGGAGGGCGGCGTCACGCTCATCCGTTGCGGCGAGGCGGAGCTGGTCTCCAGCGCGGACCTGACCGGCCCCGTGCGCGCGGTGATCCGCCCGGAGAACATACTGATCAGTCGCAGGCCCGTGCGCACCAGCGCCCGTAACCAGCTTGCCGGCCGGGTCACGCGCGTGGACCGCGAGGGGAACGTCTATGCAGTCACGGCTGACTGCGAGGGACTGGAGATGACCAGCGTCGTCACCGGCCAGGCGCTGCAGGAGCTGGAGATAGAGCCCGGCGCCCGGGTCCACTTCTCCTTCAAGGCAAGCAGCCTGCACCTCATGCCGACAGAGGAAAGCGATCATGATTGACTACGCGGAAGCACGCGAACTCATGCTGAAGGAGGTCCGCCCGCTGCAGGCCCAGGAAGTGCCCGTGGCCCGGGCGCGGGGGCGCATCCTGGCCCGCGACCTGGAGGCCCGCATCTCCAGCCCGCCGTTCGACAAGGCCGCTATGGACGGCTACGCCGTTCGCGCTCAGGACGTCGGCGAGTTACCCGTCGTCCTGGCAGTCGTGGGCGAGGTGTTCGCCGGCCAGGCGCCGGACTTCCGGGTCGGACCCGGCCAGGCCGCCGTCATCACCACGGGCTCCCCCGTGCCGTCCGGGGCGGATACGGTGGTCATGGTCGAGCACACCGAGCGGGCCGACGAGGGCCGGGTGCGGGTGCTGAAGCTGAGCGGGTCGAACGTATGTCGCGAGGGGGAGGACGTGCGGCGGGGCGAGACAGTGCTGAGCGCCGGCACGTTGCTGACGCCGCTGCGCGTCGGGGTGGCGGCCTCGGCGGGTCATGCTCGCTTGCCCGTCCGCCGGCTGCCCGCTGCCGCCTTGCTCTGCACCGGCAGCGAGGTGGTCGAGCCCGGCTCCGAGCCCGTCCCGGGCTGCATCTACAACGCCAACGGGCCCATGCTGCGCAGCCTCATGGCGCCGCGATGCGCAGAGGTCCGCTACCTGGGCATTGCGGGGGACGAGCCCGACCGCCTGGCCGCGCGCATCCGGGAAGGGCTGGCTGCGGACGTGCTGGTCATCACCGGGGGCGTCTCCATGGGCCAGTACGACCTGGTGCCGGAGACGCTCGAAGAGGCCGGCGTGCGCGGCATCTTCCACAAGGTGGCCATCAAGCCGGGCAAGCCCACCTTCTTCGGCAGAACCAACAAGACGCTGGTGTTCGGGATGCCGGGCAATCCGCAGTCGTGCTACGTCGTGTTCCGCATGTTGTTGGACGGGGCGCTGGCGGCGATGGGAGGCGTACAGGAGCTGCCGCCGGCCCTGGAAGTGGGTCGTGCCGGCGAGAGCTTCGCCAACAGGCCCGCGCGCATGAACGTGATACCGTGCATCGTCCAGCGCGGGCCGGACGGGCCGGTCCTGCGCCGCCAGCCCTATAACGGGAGCGCCGACGTCGTCGGCCCCAGCCGGGGCGACGGGTTCTTCATCGTCCCCCCAGGCGCCGAGCGCGTGAGCAAGGGTCAAGAACTGAGGTTCTTCACGCTCTGATGGCAGACGGACCCCAATACCTGCGGCTCTCGGTCACCGGCCGCTGCGCGATGCGCTGCATCTACTGCCGGGGGACCGGCTCCGTTGCCGGGAAGCAGCGAGAGCTGACGGTGGACCAGCTCCGCCTGCTGGCCGAGTGCGCGGCGGCCGAGGGGGTGCGCAAGATACGACTCACCGGGGGCGAACCCCTCCAGCGGGACGACCTGGAGCGGGTAGTGGCCACTGTCGCCCGGGGGAACGGCGTGGACGAAGTCTGCCTGACGACCAACGGGGTCGGCCTGGCGGAGCGCGCCGTGGCGCTGCGCCAGGCGGGGCTCGACAGGGTCAACGTCAGCCTCGACACGCTGCGCGCCGATCGGTTCCGCGCCATGACGGGAACACCCCTCCACGCGGCCGCTATGCGCGCGGTACGGGCAGCGGCCGACGTTTTTGCCTCGGTCAAGCTGAACGCCGTGCTGCTGCGCGGGGTGAACGAGGACGAAGTGGCGGACCTGGCCCGCTTCGGAGCGGACATCGGGGCGCGCGTGCGATTCGTCGAGTACTACCGGGTCCACGACGGCGCCGAGGACCTGGAAGGCGTGCCGTCGGAGGTGGTGCTTGAGCTGCTCAGGGACGCATTCGGGAAGCTGGAAGCGATGCCGGCGGGGGCTCTTAGCGTGGAGGAGGTCTACCTCGTCCCGTCCCTCGGCGGCGCCACGGTGGGGATCGTGCGCAGCGCCTCCAGCCCGCCGTGCGCGCGATGCGCCAAGCTCCGGGTCGCAGCGTCGGGGGAGCTGCTGGGATGCTTGTTCGCAGAGTCGGGGCGGGCGCTGGGCCCCGCGCTGAGGGGGGGCGACCGGGAAGCGGTCCGGCAGGCCATTCGCGCCGTGTGGGCGAGCAAACGGAGGGGCGGCCCGGGCGGCAGGCAGGTGGGGCCGGTTTGCCAGATCGGGGGCTGATACGGCCGGATCGGTGGAACGCCCGCAGCCAACGCAGTCGGGCGGCACTGAGCAGTCTGGTGCAGGCGGTTACTTGCGCATGCTCCATGCTCCACGCATAATGCAGTCCGGCTTGCGCTTCTGGCGCAAGCACCGAGGTCGCCCGCGCGGAGGTATGGGACAGTGGGGGAAGGTGACATCCGATTGGAGTGTCGCACCCGTCTCTTGTGGCGGGCTCAGTACCTGCTCAAGCACGACAAGATCATTGTGAAGCGGACCGGGCCAGGGACCTACGAGCGCTCCGTCGTCCAACTCTGGCGGTTGGACCACCACGGCCGCCGATTCAGGCGGCTGCCGCTGGGCTGGCTAGCAGGAGCGTGCCTGCTGGCAGCGGCGGGAGCGTACATTGTGCTGCTCGGGTTCCGCGAGTCAGCCGCCAACCGTGCGGGGGTGTTTGTCGCCAGCGGCATTGTGCTGATCCCTGCTTTGATCTGCATGGGCAAGTCGCTTTCGTTGATGACGAACTCAACCACGTTCAGCGACCTGTTGACCGGAGAGCCACTCGTCGAGCTGCCCTGTCACAAACCCGATCCAGACAGTTTCCGGCGGTTCACAGCCGCACTGGCGGCACGAATCCGGCGGTGTCAGGCCGGCATGACGAAGGGCGAACTTGCGGGCGAGCTGCTCGGCCTGGAGCAACTGCGGGAAGAGGGGACTCTTAGCAACCAGGAGTACCGCGTCGCTCGGGCGAAGCTGCTTGGGCTTGAGCTATGGCAGATGGAGGACTGAACCGGGCCGGAGACAAGGCGCAGGTGCGGTTCCGCCGACGCCTCGGGCTACTCGGTAGCGAGACGTATGTCCTCGAGTCCGGGGAATTGCACATCACGCGCAGGACCTCCTCCGAGACTGCGGAGTGGGCAGTGAGTCTCCGCTACCTTGATCCGCTGCCCGTCTGGCGCGAGGCGAATGATTCCCGGTGTGGCTGGGTTGGCGTGCTGCTGTGCATAGCAGCAGTTGGGTTTGCTCTGGCAGGTCTGCTGGAGCGGGACCCGGATGCGGGTTGGGCGCTCAGCGTTATGGGCGCGCTTTGGCTGGTTGGAGCTTTGCTCTCTCTGACCGTTTTCTTCCTCAAACGCACCCGGATGGTTGTGTTCGCTATTCAGACCGGGCCGCCGCTCGAGATCCGTTACCGGCGCGCCGAAAGTGAGGCGGCTCAGACCTTCGCCGACGCCGTCACTGAGAGAGCAACGGAGTTGCGCGACCGTGACGAAGGAGGGACACTTGCGGCCGAGATCAAGAGCCTGGCAGACCTGCGGGACAAGGGTCTCTTGACCGAAGCCGAGTACAGTGCTGCCAAGGCACGGCTCCTGGACGCGGAGCAGTGGGACAGCCGCGACATAGATGGGTGATTCGGCGTGACAGCAGATGACGAGCTGGAACTGTCCTACCGGACCGGGTTGATCCTGGGTGATGAGAGCTACGTCCTGCGCGACAGAACGCTGCAGGTGTGCACGAGCGGCCTCTGCGAAGAGATTCGCTTCAGCGTGGAGCTGTCGCTGCTCGACCCAGAGTACGTCCGGAACAGCCACCGGTCGGGTGCAGTGCTGGTCGCCGCCGTCGGATTCGCAGTCGGGACAGCAGTGGTTCTGGCGATGGCGGTGTTCGGCGAAGGCGGCATAGGCACTGTCGGCGTTGCCGGCCTGCCCTTCGGGGGATTCGTGCTGTGCTTCGGGGGCTTCCTGGCGTCGTCTCACGATTCGGCTTCATTCTGCAGCATCTTCGACGGGATGCCCAGAATCCATCTCCAATGCGGCAAACCGGACGCAGACTCCTTTCAGGCGTTCGTGCAGAAGCTACAGGCACGGATCAGGGCAGCGCGGCGAGCCATGCGTCTGGAGAGGCTGGCCGTGGAGGAGAATGCCCTCAGGAGATTGGTCACTGAGGACCTGCTGGATGAGGACGAACTGGAGCAGGCACTGGCGCTCGCGCGGCGGGTCTATGGCGAGGACTCAACCACGGGTCCTCTGCATGCCGGCACCGGCGGTACGGACCGCAGCGCGGCCGAAGGCGAGGAACTACCTGCCGAACCCGACGCAACGCTGTCTTGCCGGGTCGGCCTGCGAGGCTCCGAGCAGTACACGTTGCGCGGCCCGAGACTGGGCATCCGCGTGCAGCAGCTGGTGGGCCGTTGGCGAAGCGAGTGGGACGTCCGTCTTCTGAGCCCGGACTACTCGGTGCACCGGCAGACTAACCTGCCGCTTCTTCTCGTCGGGCTGGTGTTCGGCTGCGTGGCGGTGCTGTGCCTCCGCAAAGCGTTTGCCGCCCAGAATAAGGTGGAACTCGCATGGGATCTCGCGGTGCTGCTCATCCCCGGGGGGCTTGCGGGCATGGCCGTCCTTGCCTTTGTTCGGTCCCTGCAGAGGGTGCTGTGGTTCCGCGCAAACGAAGCCGGCGTGCCGCCGCTGGTGCTACGCTACGAGAGGCCGGACGCCGAGAGCTTCTGGACGTTCGTTCACGCGGTCCAGGAGCAATGCAGGCAGACAGGACCGGGGACGCGCCATCAGGGCATCGTGGAAACACTCAGGGGGCTGGAGGCCGATAGGCGGGAAGGGAGAGTAGACGAATCGGAGCACCTGCAGCGCAAGGCCGACTTGCTCGATGTCGAGCCGTGGCAACTGGGTGACTGACCTTAGAGGCACCTCCGCTGACCAGAGGAAGCGGTTGTATGGCGGGCGGACCGGTTCTGCCAGATCGGGGGCTGATGCGGCCGGATTGCAGGATTCGCACTTGCCAGGATGGCGGGCGGTTGCTACAATACACTGTGGCGGTTTGGCCAAAATAGGGATAGTGCGCCACCACACTGCCTGGTTCTCCGGTCTCCGGCTCCTCCAGAGGCACCCAACGCTCAGTGGCGGGGCGTGTACCTGAACACGTGGTGCAGCAGATCGCCCGCAGAGCGGACTTCGTGCGCCTGGCGGGGCGCTATCTCGACCTCACGAAGCGGGGCAAGAGCTACGTGGCGCTCTGCCCCTTCCATAACGAGAAGACTCCTTCTTTCTCGCTCGACCCGGACGACGGTCTCTACTACTGCTTCGGCTGCAAGGAGGGGGGGAACGTATTCACCTTCCTGCAGAAGATGGAGGGCATCACCTTCGGGGAGGCGCTCAGGCAACTGGCCGCGGAGGCAGGGGTTGACCTGAGCGAGTACGCGGATGAGGGCGGCCCGTCGGCGGGCGAGATGGGCAGGCTCCGGCAGGCGCTGGAGCTGGCCACCGCGTTCTACCAGAAGTGCCTGGAGAAGGCGCGAGGCTCCCAGGCAGTCCGAGACTACCTGGCCGAGCGGCAGATAGAGCAGGACTCGATCGCCCGGTGGCGGCTGGGATACGCCCCGGACGGATGGGAGAACCTGCTGAAGTGCGCCACGGGCCGGGGCTTCGAGCCGGAGGAGCTGGTGCGCGCCGGCCTGGTCCGGGCAAGGGAAGGCGCCCCGGGCCACTACGACCGGTTCAGGAACCGGCTGATCTTTCCCATAGCGGACAGCGCCGGCCGCACAGTGGGGTTCGGCGCACGGGCGCTCAGCGAGGACGACGAGCCGAAGTACCGGAACAGCCCCGAGACGCCGCTGTTCAGCAAGGGACGGTGCTTCTTCGGGCTGGACCAGGCCAGGGCCCCGATACGCTCCAGCGGCCGGGCGGTGGTGCTGGAGGGCTACACGGACGTGATCATGGCCCACCAGGCCGGGATCAGCGAGTGCGTGGCCGTGCTGGGCACTGCGCTGACGGAGGATCACGCGCGCACGCTGAGCCGGCTGTGCGACGACGCCGTCCTGGTGTTCGACGCGGACGAAGCGGGGCAGTTGTCGGCCGCTCGCAGCATCGAGCTGCTGCTGAACGAGGAGATGGAGGTGCGGGTGGCGCAGTTGCCGGCCGGCTCGGATCCGTGCGATTACATTGTCGAGCACGGTGCGGAGGCGTTCCGGCAGCGGCTGGAAGAAAGCCTGGGCTTTTTCGAGTTCCGCCTGGAGCTGGCGCGCCGGCATCACGACACGGACACGATTGAGGGCCGGACGGCCGCCTTCCGGGAGGTGGCCGAGCTGGCAGCCGGGCTGCGGGACGCCGCCCAACGCGACATGGTGGTCCGCTGGCTGGCAGACGAGTTGAGCATCAGCCCCCGCGCCGTGTGGCAGCACCTGCAGCGGCGCACGCACTCCGCGCCGCCCCGAGGCGCGGATGCCGCGGAGCAGGCGCAACGCCCGGCGAGGCTCTCGGCGAACGCGGCGCTGCCGGGGGAGCTGCTCGGGCTGCTGCTGGCCCACCCCGCCCTGCTGGAAGAGGCGGGCGAGCGGCTGGAAGCCGAGATGCTCGCCGACGTACCCGCACGAGAGGTATTGGCCCGACTGCTGGAGCAGCAGATGGAGAGCGACCAGGACGTGAGCCGGTTCCTGGGATCGCTGGCAGAGCCGGAGCTGGCCTCGACGGCTTCTCGCGCGCTGGCTGAGGAGAGGGAGCGCGAACGAAGGATAAGTCAGGCCACCGCCGCCGATCGGCTGGAGGGATACCTCCGCTACCTGGAACGGCGGGGGCGAAGGGCCGCCGTCCCCCGCCCGGAGACGCTGGGTGACGATGAACTGCGGGACCTCCACCGGCGACTAAAAGAGAAGGACAGGGACTCAGCGCAATCGCGATAAGCACAGGAGCCTGAACGCCGATGGCGCAGGATGAGGCAGTCGAAGCAACCACAGTCGAGCAGGAAATCAAAGAGCTTATCGAGCGCGGTAAGCAGCAGGGGTACCTCACTTACGAGGAGCTGAACGATTTCCTGCCGGAGGACGTCGTCAGCCCCGAGTACATTGACGAAATCCTCCTGACCCTCGACGAGAAGGGCATCGAGCTGATTGACGAGCGCAAGCTCGACGAGAAGGGTCTGTTCTCCGAGGAGGAGGAAGAGGAAGAAGAGGAAGAAGAAACCACCATCACTCGCTCGACGAAGAAGATAGACGACCCCGTGCGCATTTACCTGACGCAGATGGGGCAGATACCCCTGCTGGAGAGGTCCGAGGAGATCGCCCTGGCGATGCGCATCGAGGCGGGACGCAAGAGCTTCCGGCGCCGCATCATGCAGTTTGCCCCGTGTATAGAGCGTTGCGTGGAAATACTGCAGGAAGTGCATGATGGGAACCTGCCGTTTGACCGCACCCTGAACGTGAGCGCCCTGGAGAACAGCCAGAAGGAAGCCATGGCGGCCCGCGTGCCGCAGAACCTGGCGACCATCCGCAAGCTGCTGGCCGAGAACCACGAGGACTGGAAGCGCTACAGGGCCAGGGACACCGGCCAGGAGGAGCGCATCAACTGCCTGCGGAGGGTACGCAACCGCTCCCGCAAGTGCATGCTTCTGATAGAGGAGCTCTACCTGCGCATAAAGCGGGTGCAGCCTCTGCTGGACATCGTCACCGACCTGCACCAGCGCATGAGTCGCATCCGGCGGGAGCTGCACGGATTGCGCGAGCGCGACGGCAGCAAGGCCAAGCGCCGCGGTCTGGAGGCGGAGCTGCGCCACCTGGAGGACCGGATGTGCTGCCCCTGGCCGCTGTTCGACCGCCGGGTCGAGGCCGTCCACCTCGTGCACGAGGAGTACGAACGGGCCAAGTCGGAGCTGGCCGGCGGCAACCTGCGCCTGGTGGTCAGCATTGCCAAGAAATTCCGCAACCGCGGCCTGAGCTTCCTGGACCTGATCCAGGAGGGCAATACCGGCCTGATGCGGGCCGTGGACAAGTACGAGTACCGGCGGGGCTACAAGTTCAGCACCTACGCCACCTGGTGGATCCGCCAGGCCATCACTCGGGCCATCGCCGACCAGGCCCGCACCATCCGCATCCCGGTCCATATGATCGAGACCATGAGCAGCATCCGCAACGTGGTGCGCCAACTCATCCAGAAGATGGGCCGCGAGCCCACCCTGGAGGAGATCTCCGAAGAGGCGGACCTGAGCATCGCCGAGGTCCGGCGCGTGCTGAAGATATCGAAGCGGCCCATCAGCCTGGACCGGCCTATTGGGGACAGCGACGACAGCTTCTTCGGCGACTTCATCGAGGACGAGACCGCCGAGAGCCCCATGTCCATGGCCGCCCAGGAGATGCTGAAAGACCGCATTGACGACGTGCTGGACACCCTGACTTACCGGGAGCGGGAGATCATCAAGCTGCGCTACGGGCTGGGGGACGGCTACACCTACACCTTGGAGGAGGTCGGGCGCATCTTCGACGTGACCCGCGAGCGCGTGCGCCAGATCGAGGCGAAGGCCGTGCGCAAGCTCCAGCACCCGGTGCGCAGCCGGCAGCTTGAGGGTTTCATTGACAGCCTGCCCGGCAACACGTAAACTGTCCGGTCCGCATCCTTCGACTGTAGCCAGGCGGGCCCGATGCCCGAGCACTGCCTACGCCTAACGGCACCCGAACGCGGCGGCTGTACGCAGCCGCCGGATGCCTGTGCGGCCCGATCTCGAAAGAGTTCGGGCCGCTTTTCTTTTGAGTCTTCCTCGGCCCGGCACTCATGAAAGAGACCCTGCAGCAGGTCCAGCAACTCCAGGACGTAACCCGGCAGCTCGAGGAGGCCAAGCGCGACCGGGACCGGCTGTCCATAGACGTGGACAACCAGGCCCGCCTGCTCGAGCAGAAGCGCAAGCGCGCCGAGCAGGCCCATCAGCAGCGCCTCGAGAGCACCAAGGAGGCCGATGCCGCGCAACTGCGCATCGAAGAAGCCGAACAGGAGGTGGAGCGGCTGCAGGTTCAGCTGAACGTTACCCGGCACCAGAGAGAATACGACACCATCCGCCACTCAATCGTCAGCCACCAGGCCGACATTCGGAAGTGGGAGGATGAGGCCCTCCAGGCCCTCACCGGCGCGGACGAGCTGTCCGAGGAGGAGGAGCGGCTCCAGGCCGAGGTGAAGCAGGCCGATGCCGAACTGGAGCGTGTCAAGGCGGAGGTGGCCGCCCAGAGGGAGCAGTACGACCGCAGGATAGGGCAACTGGAAGTCGAACGACAGCAACTGCGCGGTGGGATCAACCCCGACGTGCTCAACACCTACGACCGGCTTGCCGCCAGCCACCCCGAGAACGCCCTGGCCGAGGTGCGCAACCGCATCTGCCAGGGCTGCTTTACGCGCATCACCAAGCAGACCGAGAACCTGCTGATGCGCGACACCAAGCTGGTCCGCTGCCATAGCTGCGGGCGCATCCTCATCCTGGCCGACTGAGTGCGCAGCACGTTTATGAATGGGCAGGTCGGGCGTCCTCGCCGGACCAGGCGCGGCGAGACGCCGCGCGTACCGGTTGATGGGGCAGAGCTGCGGACGTAACCCCGTGTTCGAACGAACTGCTACCCGAGGCACTTCAGCAGTACCTCTGCCACGGTCACCAGGTCCTGCGCGTTGTGGCGCAGGATCGGCGCCACCAGGCGCGCATCCCCCGTCTCAACGAAGCGGTGGTAGACTTCGGGGATCTGCGCCCCGGGCACGTCCCCCACCCGGCGTCGGCCGCAGACGTACCGCTCCACGGTCTGCAGCCGGCAATCGGGCAGCGAAGGGCCCCAGCGGCGGCGGCACTCGTAGAGCACGTCCACATGGTGCAGGGACTCCACCCCTGGTAGCTGCACGCGCCACACCCCGGCGCGTCCGGCCAGCAGCGGCAGGTCGAAGGACTTGCCGTTGAAGCTGACCAGCACCGTCCGGCCCCGCATCCGCGCGGCGAACCTGCGGATGATGCCGCTTTCCTGGCTGTAGTCCTCCGCAAGGAACTGCTCCAGGCACGGGCCGGCCTCTCCCATCGTCAGGCAGCCGATGAGGAACACGGCCGCGTTGCCAAGCCCCAGCGTCTCCAGGTCGAAGAGCAGCAGGTCCTCCGGCTCGGCCTGCGCCAGGGGGCCGAAGTCAGGATGCCCGGCGGCCGCCCGATCGGGGGTCAGCCGGCGGACCGCCTCTCGGAGCGCGAGCGCAACGGGCGCGCCAGCGGCCTGACCCTCCCAGCGCAGCCGCCATCCACCTTCGCCGAGATGCTCGGCCGCCACCTCGGGGGTGTCGCCGACCCACCGCTCCAGTGTCGTCGGCCTGCCGGCGCCCCGCGCCCGGCGGCCCGGCCCACCGCCGCCCAGCCGTCGCCGGATCCGCTCCCGCCAGCTCTTCTGCGCGTCTGCCACCTTCTCACCTCGCCTGCGCCAGGCTCAGCCGCGTGGGCCGAATATGGCCGTCCCGACCCGCACCATGTTGGAGCCTTCCTCCACCGCCACCCGGTAGGAGCTGGTCATGCCCATGGACAGCACGTCCATCCGGACGTTGGACGCTTCGAGCCCGCGCGCCCGGTCGAACAGCTCCCACATCCGGCGGAAGTACGGGCGGGCCTGCTCGGGGTCCTCCAGGTAGGGCTCCATTGTCATCAGACCCCGCACGCGCAGCTTCTCCAGCTCGCCCAGGCGCTCGATCAGCTCGAGTGTCTCCTCCGGCGCGACGCCGTACTTGCTCTCTTCTCCGGCGATGTTGACCTCGACCAGCACCGCCACCGGCTCCTCTGCGCGCTCGCTCACGGCCCTGCCCAGCCGGAGGGAGTCCACGCTCTGGATCATGCCGAACAGCGGTAGCGCGCGGTTCACCTTGTTGCGCTGAAGGTGCCCGATCAGGTGCCACTCGACGCCGTCGGCCAGCGCCCCCAGCTCGGCGAAGTGGCGCTCGGCCTCCTGGACGTAGTTCTCCCCCACCAACCGCGCGCCGGCCCGGACGACCTCAGCCAGCTCGCGCCCGGAGCGCCCTTTTGCGGCCACAACCAGGGCCACCTCCTCGGGCAGAGAGCCACGGATGCGGCGGTAGCTCTCAGCAGGGCCGGGCTCGGACATGACGGACCACCTCCTCCGATTGGGCAGGCGCGGCGTCTCGCCGAGCCTTGTCTGGCGGGGACGCCGGACCCACCCGGTACTCCAGTGAGCTGCCAAGGCCGGAGCGTTCACAGATAGCGAACGAAGCGGTTCTGCTCGTCCACCAGGACCACAGCGGCCTCGACGGGCTCGTCGCTCAGCTCGAAGCCCATGATAATGACCCGGTGGCCCTTGTTCACCTTCAGGGCAGCGGCGCCGTTCATGCAGACTGTCCCCGATCTGCGCTCGGCAGGGATGACGTACGTCTCCACGCGCTCACCGTTTGTGGTGTCGGCCACCAGGACCTTCTCTCCCACCATCAGGTCCGCCTTCTCGATAAGGTCCCGGTCAATGGTGATGCTCCCCAGGTAGTCCACGCGGGCCTCGGTGACGGTGGCGTTGTGTATCTTCGACCGCAGCAGCCATCGCATGGTCAGCCCTCGCTCAGGTCCTGCCAGATCAACCGGGCGGCCCGGCGACCGGACCTGAGCATGCCGCCGAAGATCGGCCCCATCCGGGGCAGTCCGCGGGTGGCGCACACCGACATACCGGCCACGTAGAGACCGGGGTATACCTCACCGGTCCCCTCGACCACGCCCTTCTCCGCCGGTTCCACGTCCATGAAGCCCTCGCCGATGCCGTCGGGGTAGAAGTCAGGCCGCTTGCTGCGCAGCATGTTCACCAGCTCCGCCGGGTGGCCCGTGGCGTCAACCACCTTTCGAGCGGCCAGGCAAACGGGGTCCACGTGCAGCCCGGCCATCAGGATAGCGGTGGAGTTGATGACAACGCCCCGCACGACGCCCTCCTTGACCACCAGGTCCTCCGCCTCGGTCAGGTTCAGTATGCGGGCGCCGGCCTGCAGCGCCTGGAGGGTCAGCGCAGCGGCGAGTTCGACGGCGTCCGCAGTAAACAGGCCGTCCCGCTCAGCATGTCTTACGCCCAGCGCATCGAGGATGTCGGTATCCTCGACTACTATGATGTTCTGGCCGAGGCCGCCGCCCCAGATGCCCCCACCGGTAGACAGGCGTTTCTCGAGCACGACGGTCCGGGCGCCCTCGCAGGCCAGGTATTAGGCCGCCGCC
>CAYFVS010000310.1:0-3385 GCA_964346565.1 uncultured candidatus Brocadiaceae bacterium
CGTCGTACTGCGACCACGGCCCCGCCCATGCCGCCGGCGCTGCCAGCAGCACTGCCACCATCACCATCAACCAGACCAACATACCTCTACGTCCTGCGGCCCTGCGCATAGCATGGCCCCCCTTCGGTGAGAGAGAACAAATGCGCACGCCGCGCCCCCTCAACACGGCGACCCATGCGACGAGAGGCCGCCCCGCGCCGGACCCGCATCCCCCGTCCCCGCGCGAGGGCCGAACTGCCGCCCGTCCGCCCCCGACGCTCGACCGGTGGGAACACCCATCGCCCGGTCACTGGCGGGCCGCCTGCCCCCCTCCTCCCGCCTGACGACCCGCCCGATAACGGGAGGTTCCCAACTCTGGTCGAAGCGCACCCGCAATGTAGCTTCCCAAGGCGCTGCTGTCAAGTGAACGAAAGCGGGCACATTACAACGCAGCAGTACACAATGAACCGGATGTGGCGCCATGCGGCCCGGCCAGCCGCAACCTCCGCTGCCCCGGACCATGGGCAAAGAAAAGGCGCCGCAGGGGCGAAGCCGCCCGCGGGGCCGGAGGACCTGCGGCTGAGGTCAGGGCGAATCGAACACCACATAGGCCACCTGCTCGGTGGTGTGGCCTCTCTCCGAGTCGCCTATCTGGTCCTCGTCCACCGCCAGGTTCAGGTAGCCGTTGCCGAACGGTGAAGTGCCGTAGAGGTAGGCCCACGAACCGTCACCCCCGTCCATGGCCACCTGGCTGACGATGGCGGCCAGCGGGTCTGCCGCGTCAGGATAGTACGCATAGGGCGGGTTGTCGGTTACGCTCTGCACGGTGTCGGAGCCGACCCCGGCGTAGACCTGGTCGCCGTTCGCATTGCTCACAGAATCCACGACGATGACGCCCAGGGTCTCGTTCTCGCGCGTCGTGTCGCCGTCCTGCCCCACGTGCTTGCCCGGATAGCAACCTGAGCCGCCCGGCGGGTGCCATACTTCGGAGCCGTGGCACCAGAAGACCGACCAGTCGCTGTCGTTGCACGTCATCACCTGGCCCAGCACGGCGGGGCTGGTGTATGAGTGCTCGAAATCGAGCCATGAATCGCTGACCCAGTTGCCGGAGTAGGCCGTCTGCTGTGAGGGAACTTGGGCGGCTTCTATCCCCCGAAGGTCCGGCAGGCGCCAGGCGCCTTCCTCGACCACCATGTAGTAGACCGTTTCCTCTTCGACTGATCCACCACTCGGGTTCTGGAGCTTCACGTAGTACGACCCGCCGCTCTCGTATACGCGGGGCACGACGGGCACGCTGTTGTTGTCGTAGTTGACGGAACAGACAACGACGGGTTTCGTGAAATCAGCCTGGAGGTCAAGTGGCTCCCCCTCGTCGCCGACGGGGTACTCGACTTCGTCCACCACGGGCGCAGAGCACGCGTAGAAATCGTCGTAATAGCATCTGGCTGGCCCTTCACCGTAAGGGTTGGGGGGGTAGTAGATCCGTCCGTAGTATCCGACGGAGGCACCTTCCGAGACAGTTCCGGTGAACACCGCCTCGAGCTCCGACGCAGAGGAGCCGCCGACCCACGCAGCGAAGCCCAGACGAACGCGGCTTGTGTTGTCACCGGTCTTCTCTACCGAGCCTGTTATCGTGGGGATGGTGAGATACCCGTCCCTGCGCTCTGACTCGCTTTGCCCGTTCGGGCCGTAGACTGTTAGCGTTGTGTGGGGCGGGCCTCCGCTCGCCGGCTCCCACTGGACCTGCACCCGAAAGCCGCCGCCGAGTGTGATGCGCCACGTCATCTCGCAATACCCGATGTGGTCTCCGCCGTGCAGGTGCATCGCTGCTGTGCGGTCGCGCCCACTGAGGGCACCCGACCACTGGCAGGAGGCGGACTCACCCTCCTCTGCCTCGAGGTAATGCAGGTCCTCCAATTTGTGGTACGACCAGTCAGCCGCCCATGCTGCCGGCGCTGCCAGCAGCACTGCCACCATCACCATCAACCAGACCAACATGCCTCTACGTCCTGCGGCCCTGCGCATAGCATGGCCCCCCTTCAGTGAGAGAGAACGAATATGCACACGCCGCGCCCCCTCAACACGGCGACCATACGACGGGAGGCGGCCCCGCGCCGGACCCGCATCCCCCGTGCCCGCGCGAGGGCCCAACTGCCGCCCGTCCGCCCCCCGGCGCTCGACCGGTGGGAGTACCCATCGCCCGGTCCCTGGCCGGCGGCCTGCCCCCCTCCTCCCGCCTGACGAGCCGGCCGATACCGGGAGGTCCCCAACTCTGGTCGAAGCGCACCCGCAATATAGCTTCCCAGGGCGCTGCTGTCAAGTGAACGAAAGCGGGCACATTACAACGCAGCAGTACACAATGAACCGGATGTGGCGCCATGCGGCCCGGCCAGCCTTCCTTCTTGGGCTTCCTGCAGCTCGACACGCTCGGGGTCAATCCCCAGCCGCTGGGCGGCCCTCCGCAACGCCTCGGTCTCGTCGCGGGCCCGGATGTGTGCCCCGGACAGGGGAGGGCGGCCTTTCCAGGTGCGGCTGCTTGCCGCCGCCAGGCGCAACGCCTATGATGGGAGTTCCGGCTGTCCACTCTCCCTTCTGTCCATGTGCGGGTCATCCCGGTGTCTCCGAAGCGGCTGAAGATAGTCGCCTGCGGCGTGTTCGAGGAGGAACTGCGCGCCGTTGGCGCTGGTTGCTCCAACGAGCTGGAGGTGGAACTGCTCGACGCCGGGCTGCACGCGACGCCGGACAGGCTGCGCCTGGGGGCCCAGGAAGCCATTGACCGCGCTTCGCGCCGGGGCGGCTACGACGCGGTCTGCCTTGTGTACGGGCTCTGCGGTCGGGGCACGGTGGGCCTGGTGGCGCGGGACGTGCCGGTGGTCGTTCCGCGGGCGCACGATTGCATCTCGCTGCTGCTGGGCAGCCCCGAATCCTACCGGCGCGAGTTCGCCCGCCATCCGGGGACCTTCTACTTCACCACCGGCTGGTTCAAGCACAAGGCGCATCCGGTGCGCTCGCGCATTCGGTCGGCCGGCAGCTTCGACCCGGAGGCGCACCCGCGATTCCGGGAGTTTGCCGAGCGCCATGGACCCGAAAACGCGCGCTACATCGTCCGGTTCCTGGAGAGCTGGCGGCGAAACTACACCCGCGCCGCCCTGATTGACCACGGCTGCGCGACGGAGGAGCACGAGAAGCTGACGCGGGCGGTGGCCGAGGCCGCCGGATGGCGATACGAGAAGCTGAAGGGCAGCCTGGCGTTCATCGAGGACCTGGCCGCCGGGCGGTGGGACGAGGCGCGGTTCCTCGTGCTGTCGCCCCGGCACGTGGCTGTGCCCACCAACGACGAGCGCGTGCTGGCGGCCGTGCCTGCCCGGGAAGGAGGCGGCGCTGGAACTGTGGCCCGGCCCGCCGG
>CAYFVS010000311.1:0-1791 GCA_964346565.1 uncultured candidatus Brocadiaceae bacterium
CTCCTCGAACAGGTGCGTGGCGCCCCGGACCACCTTCAGCTCGACCGTGCAGTTGAACTCCGCTTCCGCCTGTTCGTTCAGCCGCAGCACCTGCAGGTCGCGCCCCCCGACGATCATCAGTGTCGGCGAAGCGACCTCCGGAATGGCGTCCCCGGCCATGTCCACCCGCCCCCCGCGGCTGACTACCGCGGCCACAACGTCGGGCCGCTCGGTGGCCCCGATCAGTGCCGCCGCCGAACCCGTGCTGGAGCCGAAGTAGCCGACGCTCAGGCCCTCGGCCTCCCGCCTGTCCGTCAGCCAGTCCGTGGCGTCCGTCAGCCGCTCGGCCAGCAGCGGGATGTCGAATCGGTACTCCCTGGTGCGCCTGTCCACTTCGTCCTCTTCGGCCGTCAACAGGTCGAACAGCAAGGTCGCCAGCCCCCGCTCGCGGAGGCGCCCCGCGACCATCTTGTTGCGCGGGCTGTGTCGGCTGCTGCCGCTGCCATGGGCGAACACCACGATGCCCTCCGCCCCGTCCGGTATCCGCAGATCGCCCTCCAGTTCGGCGCCGTGGGCGTCTATCTTCACGATGTTCTCCAGCTCCTCACGTTCGGACCCTGTTCCCGTCATGGTCTTCGCCCTCCACGCTGCGCCGTCCCTGCCGTTGCCCCCGATGATGTTCAGTGTAAGGCCGGCCGATTGCCCGTGCAACGCGGGCGCACCCACAGACTACGGACGGCAGCTTGCGGGCCAATCCCAGCGCCCTTCACTGGCCGGGACACTGGCGCGGCAGGCGCGGAGCGGGTATTATACACCTGTTGGCTATAAGCGGGAACTCAATGAGAGGGGGATGCGAGGATGGCGGACAACGTGGTCAGCATCAACCGGGCGCCGGTTCTGACGCTGTGGGCGGCCGTGGTGGCCGAGCGGATGGGTTATGACCGGGACGCCGCGCTGTCGCTGGGCAAGGCGGTTGCGGGGCTGAACGCGCAGTCAAAGGGCCGGCGGCTGGGCATTTACGGACCGCCCAAGGGGCCCGAGCGCGGGGCAGAACCGACCAGGGTCGGCCTGGGCGAGGAGTTCTGGGTGGAGGTTTGCGGTCGGCCCGTGCCCGCGAAGAACACCCAGGACGGCGTCCGCGCCGTGGTCAAGGACAAGCCGATAGAGTCCGATAAGGTAAGGTCCTACCTGGCGGGTAAGTTCAAGGACGATCTGGATGCCGTCCGGGAGGCCATGACGGCCCTGGTCGAGTCCTACGACGAGGACGAGCTGGCGGCGATCGCCTACAAGCTGTACGAGGAGTTCCGTCCTCAGATCGAGCGCGGCAAGCGTGGCTGGGGCCAGAAGGGGGACCTGGACCTGGACTTCATCCGCTCGCTGGCGCGGGGCGGCTGAGCCGGTCCGCCCGGCCGGCGGCATCGGACACGTAGCCGCTGTGGCGGACGTACAGGCACAGGATGCCGGCGACGAAGACGGCGCCCAGCTCGCGCAGCCGCTCCTCGGGCGTCAGGGCGGCGGGGTCGACAAAGGCAAGCACTCGCTCCTCCCGTCGGCAGCAGTAGAGCCCTGCCCCTTCACGCGGGGGCAGGCGTTGACAGGCCTCTACTGATTACCTACGTAAAGGAGCCGCGAAGTGTGACATGGGTTTTTGCCGGATGGCGGCGAACTCCTCGATCCGCTCGGCGGGCACCATGGCGGGGGAGCGTCTGCGCCGGACATCTTCTCCTCCAGTGGGAAGCACCAGGCCTCCGCTGCTTACGCACCGGAGACAGCCCCGATCTGTTACCAGGGATACTCGTTGCGGCGCCAGCC
>CAYFVS010000312.1:0-14501 GCA_964346565.1 uncultured candidatus Brocadiaceae bacterium
GTCACCATAATGGCCGCGAAGAACATCCCGGGGCTGCTGGAGATCGCCGCCCTGCAGCACCTGCCCCTGGAGCCGGCGGTGCGCTTCGCCATAACGCGCATCTGCCGCTACGCCATCACCGTGGTCGGCGTCATACTGGCCCTCGCCGCAGTGCACATCACCTGGGACAAGGTGCAATGGCTGGCGGCCGCCATCACCGTCGGGCTGGGCTTCGGCCTGCAGGAGATATTCGCCAACTTCGTCAGCGGCCTCATCATCCTGTTCGAGCGCCCCATGCGCGTGGGCGACACCGTCACCGTCGGGGACGTAACCGGCACCGTGACCAAGATACGCATCCGCGCCACCACCGTCCTCGACTGGGACCGCAAGGAACTGGTCGTGCCCAACCGGGAGTTCATCACCGGCCGGCTGATCAACTGGACCCTTTCGGACCGCATACTGCGCGTGGTCATCCCCGTGGGCATCGCCTACGGCTCCGACACCGAGAGAGCGTACCAGATACTGCTCCGCGTGGCTGGGGAGAATCCCCGCGTGCTCGACGAGCCCGAACCGACGGTGCTGTTCATGGAGTTCGGCGACAGCGCCCTGCTGTTCGAGCTGCGGGTGTTCGTGGCCAGCGTGGAGGACAGGCTTTCGGTACGCCACGAGCTGCACATGGCCGTTGACCGGGCCTTCCGGGAGGCGGGCATCGAGATCTCCTTCCCCCAACGAGACGTCCACATCCGCTCGATCAGGGCTCCGGTGCGCCTGGAGGAACAGGAGAAGCCGGGTCATGAGTGACGCCGATCGGGAACGTGGTTTGCATCCGCCAGCGGTAGTGTTCCATGAAGGCACACCGGGACGCTACCGGGAGGCACAGCCCATGCCGGTCGGCTATGACACGCCGCGCAAGCTGGTGGCCATGGCCGGTGTCGGTTGTGCCATCTACGGCTTCCTCAACGTCAGCGTCACCTTCATCCTGCTCGGCGCCGCCGTCCTGGGCTGGTTCGCCTTCTGCGAGCAGTGAGGTGGCCTGCCCGGGCCGGCACCATTGCTCCGGCTCCGGTCGGCCCGTACAATCCCGCCTCCACGCGCCGCTGGACCCAACCGCCGGAGACCGGCCATGCCGAAGCACGTGCTGATGCTGGGACTCGACTGCCTGCTGGCAAACATGATTGAGAAGTTCACAGCCGAAGGGGACCTGCCGAACTTCCAACGGCTGCTGCAGCAGGGGTGCTTCAGCCGCCTGCTGCCCTGCATACCGGCCCAGACGCCAGCCAACTGGGCCACCGTGGCCACGGGCGCGACACCCGGCCGCCACTCCATTACCGTCTGGGGCGGACACCGGCCGGAAGACCCCGCCGGGGAGGTCCACCGCGCCGAAGCATTCAGCTCCGGCCTCTGTCTGGCGGAGTACCTCTGGGAGACGGGCGCCCGGGAGGGGAAACGCGCCGTCGTGATGAACTACGCCGGCTACCCGCCGACCACGCCCGCGACCGTCCACATTGACCGGCTTTACCAGCCCACACGCTCCTTCTACGACGTCTGCGAGCCGACCGTTTACCACACGACCGGCCAGGACGCCGCGCACCCCATCGAGCTGGCAGACGCGGAGGACTGGCAGAACGTGCCGGATTCCGCGCTGCCTCCGCTGGAGATGTCGCTGCCGGTTGTGCCCTCCTCGGAGGGGGACCGGCCCATCTACCACGGGCTGCTTCTGGCGCAGGACGGCGCTTATGACATGTTGCTGCTGTGCTCCGAGCGGGATGCCGGCGCCCCCCTCGCCCGGCTGCGGGAAGGGGACTGGACCGAATGGCTGCGGGCGGCGTTCGTCACTGAGGAGATGGGGCCCGTCGAGGCGGCCTTCCGCTTCAAGCTGGTCGAGTGCTCCGCCGACGCCGAGCAGTTCCGTCTCTACCGCAGCGATGCGTTCCCGACCGACGGCCGCTTCGTAAGCGATCCCGCCCTGGGCCGCCGGCTGGTGGAGCAGCTTGGCCCGTACGTGCACGCCATGCAGACAGTCTCGCTGGAGCTGCACGACGGCATCCTGGACTGGGAGACCACCGACCAGGTCCTGGCCGACGAGGCAGAATGGTGGGCTCGGGCGGCGCGCATTGCGATGGACCAGACGGAGGCGGAGCTGCTCTACCTGCACTGGCACCTGCCGGACCATGTCGGACACAAGTATGTGGCCCGGGTGGACCCGACGGGAGGGGAGTACGACCCGGACCGGGCCGAGGCGGGCTGGGCCGCCCTGCGGCGCTATTACCGGGCCATGGACCGCTTCGTGGGCGCCTTCCTGGAGCAGTTCGACCCGCAGCAGGACGTCATAGCCATCGCCTCGGACCACGGCATGCCGGCCAACAGGAAAGCCGTGGCGCTGGTGAATGCCTTCCGCGAGAAGGGATGGGTGAGCATAAGCGACGACGGCACACACGTGGTGCCCGAGCAAAGCAAGCTGTTCGTCGAGCAGAACCACCTGTGGATCAACCTGCAGGGGCGCGAGCCCACGGGTGTCGTGCCGCCGGAGCGATACGAGGAGCTTCGCGCCGAAGTGCAGGCCCTCATGCGCGACATGCGCGACCCCGAGACCGGCGAGCACGTGTTCTCCTTCGTCCTCACACGGGAGGAGGCCCCGGTAGTGGGCCTCTACGGCCGGCACGTGGGCGACCTGGTCTTCTGCTACGCGGGCGGCTATCGCTGGAGCGGGGACGCGGTGCTGCGCATGGGCGAGGAACGCGTCGTCTTCCCTTGCGGGGGAGGCAACCACGGCCCCATGATCCCCTGCTACGAGACAGAGACCACCACCGTCTACGGCATGCTGATGCTGGCCGGCCCCGGCGTGCGGGAAGGGCTGATCGAGCGGCCCGATCAGAAGGGAGCGCGCAGCACGTTGGACGTGGCACCGACGCTGGCTCATCTGATGGGGATGCCGCCGCTGGCGCAGAGCGAAGGGCGCGTCCTGCACGAGTTCCTGTCCGGGTTCACGAGCGCGGCTCCAGAGCGGGAGCTGGAGTCCATGGCCCGCCCACTGGCCAGGCGGCCTCGCCGCACGGCCAGGCCGCAGCTCAAGGGCGACGTCACCGACGAGGGGAACTGACCGGCCCGGCGCCGGGGGAGGAACCATGCGATTGGGAGCGCCGATCCTCGCGCCCTGGGACACGCCGCAGCAATGGGCGGAGGCAGTGCGAGAGGCAGGTTACAGCGCGGCTTACTGCCCGGTGGACGAAGCGGCCGACCGCCACACCGTCCGGGCGTTCCTGCGGGCGGCCGAACGGGCGGACGTGGTGATCGCCGAGGTCGGCGCCTGGAGCAATCCCATCAGCCCGGACCGCCGGGAGCAGCGGGAGGCGATGGCGCTGTGCCAGGCCCGGCTGGCCCTGGCCGACCGCATCGGCGCCCGCTGCTGCGTGAACATCGCCGGCAGCCGGGCGCGCAGGTGGGACGGCCCCCACCCGGACAACCTGTCGGAGGAGACCTTCGACCTGATCGTCGAGACGGTGCGCAGGATCATTGACGGGGTCCGACCCACGCGCACCTTCTACACACTGGAGACCATGCCCTGGGTCTTCCCCGACAACCCTGACAGCTACCTGGCACTGCTGCGGGCGGTGGATCGGGAGCGGTTCGGCGCGCACCTGGACCCGGTGAACCTGGTTAACTGCCCCCGTCGGTGCTTCGATACGGGCGGGTTGCTTGAGGAATGCTTCCAGAAGCTGGGGCTGCACATCCGAAGCTGCCACGGCAAGGACATCGCCCTGTCCGAGGAACTGACCGTGCACCTGTCCGAGGTGCCGCCGGGGCAGGGAATGCTGGACTACCGGACGTTCCTGCGCGAGCTGGACCGGCTGGACCCGGACACTCCGCTGATGCTGGAGCACCTGGCAGATGCCGGGCAGTATGCAGCGGCCGCCGAGCACGTGCGCTCGACGGCCGGCCGTGTGGGAGTGGAACTCCGGTGAGTCGCCCGCGTCAGGCGGGCGGCTGGGAGCCCTCCAGTATAGACTGTATGGCGGCGTTGACCTTGCGGTCGGTGATGTCGCGCACCACCCCGTGCATGCCCTGCACGCCGGCTTCGCGGCCGTTACGCACGGGCAGGAGGGTTAGTTCACCCCAGAATCGCTTGCCGTCGGCGCGCCTGAGCACCAGCTCCCGGTGCATGACCTGCCGCCCGTCACTGAGGACGGCCTTGACCAGCTTGCGGAGGTTGCCCTGCATCCGTTCATCGGCCAGGTCGGCCACCGTCATGCCCTGGAGCCGGTCCGCCCCGTAGCCCATGGTCTCCGGAGCGGCGGGGTTGCACCAGGTGATGCGCCCTTTCCTATCGGTGCTGAACAGCATGTCGGGGATGGCGTCGGCCATGCCGACGGGCAGGTCCTCGCCTGTGAGGCCGGCGACTGCGCCCAGCGGGTAGAAGTGCTCCACGCGGGACACGCCGGCCGAGGCGCCCTTCACGGGGGTGCTCCAGTAGCTGAGCCCGCTTTCGGGCCCGTCCAACCGCAGGAACTCGCCTTCCACGGCCTTCCCGCTGCCGTGGGCTTTGCGCATCGTCTGGAGGAAGGGCTGGACGTCGCCGATCGCCCCGGCGAGCACTTCGAGGTAGTTCCTCTCCGACAGGTCCTCGCGCTGCCCGCCCAGCAGGCGGGCCGCGGGCGCGTTCAGCCACGTGATGCGTCCCTCGGCGTCGAGCACGGCCAGGCCGCACTCCACGGCGTCCATGCCCAGGTCCAGCACGCCGCTGAGTTTCTTCACCTCGCTCCACAGTTGTTGCTCGGACAGCTCCAGGTCCTTCACTTCGACGAAGGTGATGACCAGGTAGTTCTGCCCGTGGGAGGTGAGCCGACCCAGCCTGGCTTCGGTGGGGATGCGGACGCCCTGCTCCTGCTGGAGGTTCAGCCGGCCGCCGGCCTCGCCCATGTCCACCGCGATTTCGATGCACTCCCGGAGTGCTTCCTGGTCTTCCGGGGTGACGATGGATTCGACCCGGCGGCCCATCAGCTCGTCCAGGGTCTGGTCCAACATGCCGCAGCAGGGCTGGTTGGCGTAGCAGACCTTGCCGTCCGGGCCGACCATGACAACGCCCGCGTTGGAGCGCTCCACCAGGCTGCGGTAGAGCTGCTCGCGCCGGCGCACGTCGTCGCCGACCTGCGAGGCGGCGGCCTTGCTCAACATACCTATGGCCCCGGTGACATTGCCGGCATAGGAGGCCACCGGCCACGCCCGGACATGGAAGCTCCGCTTCAGTTCACCGTTGCGCACCTCGCCCTCGGCCGGTTCCTCGCCCTGGATGGCCTGCTGGAAGGGACAGGAATCAGGCGGCTGCTCGGTGCCGTGGAGAGCCGGCGCATAGTTACGCTCCAGAAGCTGGTCGTGGCCGCGCCGCAGCGCCCTCATGGCGGCCTCGTTGGCTTGCAGCACCTTGCCGTCCGCGCTGACCATCAGCAGGGGCTCGCCGAGGGCGTTGAAGGCCTCCGGCCATTGCTGGCCCCGTTCGGTGCCTTCCTTCTCCCGCATCTGCAGGCTGACGGCCCTGTCCCTGCGCACCCACTGGGCTATGAGTTCGGGCAGCACGCCGGCGAACCCTTCCTCCTTCACCAGGCAGTAGTCCGCCCCGGCCTCGAAGACCTCTTTGATCAGGTCCGGATCCCAGTCCTCGGTCAGGCATACGATCAGCAGCGAGGGTCGCTTGATCTTCAGTATCTGTATGAGGCCGGCGGCCGCGTCGGGATCGGTGTCCCAGTCCAGCACGGACATGTCGTAGTGCACGGTGCCGCTCATGGTGTCGGAAGTCGAGGCGCCGTAAGGCACGCAGGTGATTTCTACGTCGTCGATGGTGTCCTCGATGGCTCCGACGATGGCCTGCCGGTCGGATTCGATGTTCTCCACCAGCATGACGCGCAGGAACGAGCCGAGCTGCTTTCTCTCCGGTTCCTCGGGGGCCTTGGCGGCGGGTTCCTCTCCGGCCGCCTTCGCGACGCGCTCTTCCTCGCGTCGGTGCTGGGCCGCCTGGACGCGCTGAAGGGCTTCGCCCGCCCGAGGGTAGCCCATCCTGCCGGCGCGCTCCAGGGCGATGGCGGCAACTTCGAGGTTCCCAATCTTGTAGAGACAGACCCCGAGTCCGAACCAGGCCCGGGCGTCGCCGGGATCGGTCTCGGTCGCCTGAAGGTAGAGTTCGACAGCGTCGGCGTACTTTTTGCGCTTAACCAGTTGGCTTGCTTTTCTGAGCAGATCGGTTGCTTTTCCCATGGCGATTGGCCCTCAGTTGCGCTGTTGGCGGGTTGCGTCGTGTTGCATATTGAGCCACCCGCGCCGCATTCCGGTCCGGGAAGTTACGTTCCCGCCTCCCTTCGTCCACAGGCTCGTCAGCGCCGCTTTCCCCCCTGCGCGGGGACGCCGGAGAGTCGCTTTCCTCCGGCCTTCGGCGTCCGATACAATGTACGTCCAGTGCGGATTAGACCGTGTGCAAAACCGGTACCATGCTCATTCTGAGTAGGCATGGCTGAACCAGGGAAACATCAGCGCTACGGGCGATGCGTGGTCGAGCGGGTCATCGGCCGCGGCGCGCGCTCCACCGTGTACCTGGCCTGGCACGAGGCATTCCAGATACCGGTCGCCGTCAAGGTCATGAACAAGGCCGAGGAGCGGTCCGGCGACCAGTTCTCCGATCGCTTCATGCGCGAGGCCCGGATCGCCGCCCAGCTCACCCACCCCAACATCGTCAGGGTCTACGACTGCGGCGAGACCGACGATTCCTACTACCTGGTGCTGGAGTACATCGAGGGGGAGAGCTGTCGCGACAAGCTGGACCAGTGGGGGGCCTTCGACTGGCGCAGGGCGCTGCAGATCACTCGCCAGGTCGCCGAGGGGCTTCAGTACGCCAGCAAGAAGGGCATCATCCATCGCGACCTGAAGCCCGAAAACATCATGATTGACAGCGAGGGCAACGTCCGCATCGCGGACCTGGGCCTGGCCAAGGAGGTCATCCCCGGCAGGGCGTCCGCCACGGCCGATGGCGACGTGCTGGGCACCCCCTACTACATGAGCCCGGAGCAGATACGCCAGCCCAGCCAGGTGGACTTCCGCAGCGACATATACTCCCTGGGAGCCACCCTCTACCACCTGGCCACCGGGGTGGTGCCCTTCGAGGCGCCGACGCCCTTCGAGATCATGACCATGCACCTGAACGAGGCCCTTCCCCCGCCCCATGAGCGCAGGTCGGACCTGCCGGCGGCGTTGTGCGACATCATCGTGCGGGCCATGGCCAAGGAGCCGGAGGACCGCTACCAGAGCTACGGCGCCCTGGTGCGGCAACTGGACGCTCTGCTGGAGGCCGGCGAGGACGCCGAGCTGCCAGAGCCAGAGCCGGAACCCGTGCCGGAGATGTCCGAAGACCTCAGCAGCGAGGTGGAGGCCGTCCTGGACGCGGACATTGCGGAGGCCGAACAGGTCGCCGAACGGGAGGCGCAGCAGGCGGAGGCCGAACCGCCCCGGCGCCCGCCCCCGCGCCCCGTGCGGCCCGTCCAGGTGCTGGTCATTGACCAGAACGTGGAGGCGAAGATCATGGCGGTGCTCGCCGTGCTCAGCTACGCGACCCTCATCGTGTTCGCCTACCACGCGGTGCTTTATTCGGTGGGCGTGGTAGCCGCCGCGGGGGCGGGTCTGGTCGTGGTGGGCGTTGGGGCGGCGGCAGCCGTCTGCGCCCTGAGGGCGGGCACCGTGGAGGGGCCGGAATCGGCCCCCCGCCCCAAGGAGGAACTGGTCAGCACGGCCGTGAGCCGGCTGTGCGAGCGGCTCAGCCTGCCGGTACCCCAGATGGTCTACAACTCAGCGCGAGAGCCGGTCTGTTCGGCGTTCAGCCTGTTCGGGCGGCGGAGCACGATCCGCCTGCCGGGTGGGTGGCTGCGCAAGGCCAGTCCCAGCGAGGTCGAGATGGAGACGCTGCTGGCCCATTGCCTGGCCGGGCTGTGCACCGGGGACGCGGACCTGCGCACGGTGCTGGCCCTGCCCACATTGCTGCTGGGGGCGGGGCACAGGGCGGGCGCATGGATTGTGCGCAGTCTGCCGATGGTTGGCAGCAGGCTGCGGCTGCGGCTGGCCCACGTGCTGTGCCTGCTGCTGCTGGTGGTTGCGTGCGCCACTGTGGTCGGGTTGTTCATGCTCTCCTTCTGGGCCGGCTGGGTCGGGCTGCTGTTCTGGGCCATGCTGCTGTTCACGGCGTCCTTCGAGCGGCACAGCCGTCTGGCCGCCGACAACTTCGCCATCAAAGTGGCAGAGGACAGGCGAGCTGTCGAGACACTCATCGTGCTGGATGGCCTGTCCGGAGCCGAGGCGCACCTGCTGATGACCGAAAGCACCGGCAAGGCCATGGCGGGCGCCCTGGACTCCCCGACCGCGACGGAGGTGGGACGAAGGCTGGTGGAGAGAATCGCCACCCACTACGCCGAGGTCGAACACGTGCCCGACACGCTGGAACTGGCCGGGGTCATGCTGCGACCCCGGCCCCTGGCCGCCGACCGGCTGAACGCAGTGGCCGGCATCCCCCAGGGGCAGACGGTCAGCGCCGCCGTGGTGGGATGGACGAAGCGCCAGTACGCCACGCTGCTGGGTGCCCGGGGGCGGGAGCCGACCAGTATGCTGGACCTGGGGCGCATGGCCGCGCCGGTGCTCGTGGGCTCGGTGGCAGGTGTGCTGGCGGTTGTCCTGCTGGGGCTGTTGCTGCACAGGCTGGGGCCACGCTACGTGGGGTTCGCCTCCTCGGTCGGCGCGCTCAGCGCCGTGTTGGGCTTTGCGGTGGGGGGCTCGATGTGGATGCGGGGGCAGTCCGTGGGGCGGCTGGGGTGGGCCTGCGTGGTGGGCGCCACCGCCTTCTCCTGCGTGGCCGCCGTCGGGCTGTGCGTCGCGGGCGGGCGGCAGTTCAGCCAGTTTGCGCTCCAGTTCCCGGTCGGCTTCCTGGCCATAGTGATCATCGCGCTGGCCGGGGCCCTGATCTACGTCCGGGTTGCCTCCCTGCTGGGGGCGGAGCGGGTACGCCGGCCTCCCACGCCGAAGACGGAGACGGCGCACACTGTGATGATTCGGGGGGAAGCAGTCGCGGGAGGGGGGGCACCGGAGAACGCCTCTGAGCCTGAAGGCGAGGACGAAGCCGCGGCCCCCGAGGAGGAGCCCTCTGAAGAGGCCGACGCGGAGGAACCCTCCTGATCGCGCGGCTCTCTCCCGTTGCACAGCCGGGAAGCCCTCCCTACAATGGATCATCCATCAAGGCAGTTGCTCGTGACTCGCCTTCCGCCAATCCGAAGGGCCGGATGAGAAGAACTCATCACGTGGGCCGCGTTGTGGCCGTCAAACGGGACCGGGCGATCGTCCGGTTGGAGCCGGGCAATGACTGCACCCGCGGGTTCTGCTGCTGTGGGGCGTGCAGCGCGCTGACCTCGAAGGCGGCAGAAGTCCGGGTGCCGGCGGCCGGGCTGGAGATGGGCGACCGTGTGCGGGTGTCGCTGCCCGTGTACACGGGATACCTGGGCACGTTCGTGGTCTTCTTCCTGCCGCTGCTGTTGGTGGTGGCGGGCATGCTTGTGGGCAGCGCGTTTGGAGAAGGCAGCGGCGCCGTGGACGCACCCACGGCGGCCGGCGGCGCCGCGGGCTTCGCCCTGGCCGTGGCGGTGGGCTGGATGGTGAACCGCTTCCTCAGCAGCGCCGATCGCAACCAGGTCGCGCGGTTGAGTGAGTTCGGCCCGTAGCCGCGGTCGCCCCTGAAGAGCCGGTCAGGGCTCGGGCGCCTCCTCCTGCCGGCTCAGCAGGCCGCTGATGATCAACTCGACGGCTTGCTCCTCGCTCATGCCGCGGGCCATCAGCGTCTGGAGCTGGCGCCTGTCCACGCTGCCGATTGCCGCCTCGTGGGTCACGTGCGCGCGCGGATGCCGCACGTCCACCACGGGCGTGGCCCGCGCGACCGAGTCCCCCTGGACGATCTCCTTGCAGTCCACGTGGCCTCTGGCACCGGGCGCCGAGGCAGTCAGTTCGTTGTAGACGTCCGCCTCCGCCCCGTCGCGGACGGCGATCCGGCTCAGCAGCACTCCCGTGGAGCCCTCCCCCTCCAGGTGTCCGATCTCGGAGACGTTGACGCGGTCCCGCCCCCGTCCCGCCATGCGGGCGATCATGCGCATCTTTGCCCGGGCGGCGCACCAGGTCTCGTATTCGATCTGCAGCTCACCCACACGCCCCTCGATCAGCTCGAACTCCGTCTCGAAGGTGGCGTCCGGCTCGACGTGCACCTGCGCCCTGGGCACCACGAGCACGCCGCCCTCCGGACCATGGACGTGGCGCTCATAGTAGCGGTAGGAGGCACCCTCCCCCACCCGGATGCTGGCATCCATGCGGTGGGTGACGTCCTGCGCGTTGGGGAACACGCAATGAGCCAGCACCTCGACGGACGAGCGGGGCTGCAGCCCCACCTGCAGCAGGATGCGCTGGAGCCCCTCCTCCGGCAGCACGCCGAAGCACATGTGCACCGTGTTCTCGATGGCGGCGCCCTCCTCCACGACCATGCGGACGTTGACGCCGTCTGGCAACTCCTGCGGCTCCACCCGCAGACCGGGCACCAGGTGAGCGCCGATCACCTCGTTGCGGTGGATCACCAGGTGGGCCACGTCGGAGCGACCGAACACCTCCGGGTCCCGCCCCAGTCGGTCGTAGATGTCCAGCATCATCTCGTAGTCGGTGCTCACCGCTCGCCGGCCTCCTCCGGGTTGTGATATGGGCAGGGGATGCAGCGGTCCACGAAGTAGCCGCGGATCTCGGCGGCAAGCCCCTCCTCGACCGTCCGCCCGCAACAGACCAGCGTCGCTGTGTCGGCGTGGGCCATGACCTCCGCGCTGTGGGTCACCAGCAGCACGGTTGTGCGGTCATCACGCAGCATCTCGAACAGGTCAAACATGCAGCGCAGGGCCTCCACGTCAATGCCGGAGTCCGGCTCGTCGGCGATCATGAGTTTCGGCTTCATCACCAGGATGGAGGCCAGCTCGATGCGCTTCCTCTCCCCGCCGCTCAGGCCGCTGTCCACGGCCCGGTCCAGGTAGCGATCCGGGTTCAGCGCGACCCGTTTCAGGGCGTCGCGGAGGGCGGCTTCGTCCTCTTCGGCGGCACCGGCGTGCAGAAAGTCCCGCACCTTCAGCCCCTCGAAGCGGGCCGGTTCCTGCCAGGCCAGGCTCAGTCCGCGTCGGGCGCGCTCGTCCACGCTCAGCCCCGACACGTCCTGTCCCTCGAAGGCGATGCGGCCGGAGTGCGGACGGTACTCCGGCAGGCCCATCACCGTGTAGGCCAGGGTGGACTTGCCCGCTCCGTTCGGGCCGACCAGGGCATGGATGGCCCCCTCGCGGACGGACATCGAAAGGCCGTTCAGTATTGGCTGGCCGTCCAGCGCCAGGTGCACGTCCTCCACTTCCAGCAGTGCCACCGGGGCCTCCCTTCCCTTGCCTGGCAGGGCGCCAGCCTATCACAGAGACCCCGGAGCCGCAACGGCTCCGGGTGGCGGGTGGTTTTGACACTCCCTCGGCGCTTGTGTATACTCACTGCGCGCAGAAGTGCCATGGTGCGTCCGGGGAGTGGCCGGGCCTTGTTGGGCGCGCACGCGGGTAGAGCCCGGTCGGCGATGGTCTGCTGCGCGGAACGGAGCCGGACCGACGCGTCCGCACCGCCCAGGCGTCGCCCCAGGGGGGGCGGCGTCGCACAAGCCCTCTTATCGGTGGATCTTAGCTGTGCTGGCCGCCTTGACTCACCCGGCAGCGGCGCTCCCGCTGGAGGACGTGTCGGCCAACCTGATCTGGCTGCTGGTCCCCGGGCTGCTCGGGGCGTTGGTGGTTCTGTGCGTCGTGCTGCTGCTGCTGCCGCACCAGGAGGAGGACGGCGAGTGGGAGATTGGCACCCGCGCCGCTCTCCAGAAGGGGCAGTACTTGCAGCACCTGACCCGGATGCTCCGTGCCATCCGCGCGATCAACAACGTCATCGTCACCGAGCGGGAGAGCGAGAGGCTGCTGCGCCAGTCATGTCGCGCGCTGACCGAGACACGCGGCTACCGGATGGTCTGGATCGGGCTGGTGGAGGAAGGGACCAAGCAGGTGGTGCCGGTCGCCTACGCCGGCTTCGAGGCGGGCTATCTGGACGAGATCCGCGTGACCTGGGACGGCACCGAGACGGGTCAGGGCCCGACGGGACGGGCCATCAAAGAGGGCGAGCCGGCGGTCACCCGCGACATCGAGGCGGCCCCCGGCTACCAGCCCTGGCGGCAGGCGGCCCTCGAACGCGGCTACCGTTCCTCGGCTGCCCTGCCGCTGCGGTTCGAGGGACAGGTGCTCGGCTCGCTGAACGTCTACTCCGAGATCCCCGACGCTTTCGACATCCAGGAGGCGGGCCTGCTCCAGGAGGTGGCCGACCACGTGGCCTACGCGCTGGGCTCGATACGGCTGGAGGAGGAAATCGTCGGGGTCAAGCGCCGCATGAGGCAGAACAACGCCGCCCTGACGGCCTTCGAGCGCTGCCCCGTGCCCGTCCTCGCCACAGATGTTGACGGCTACGTCACCGCCGTCAGCGAGCTGATGGCCGAGCTGCTGGGCACGACGCGGAAGGAGGCCGAGGACGCCCAGAGCAACCTGCGGGACCTGGAGTTGTTCGCCACGGAGGAGGCGGCACAGCAGTTGGAGCAGCTGTTTGCCCGCAGGGAAGCCGTGGAGTTCACCGTCCCCCGCCAGGACCACAGCCGGCTGCGCTGCCTGGGCGCACCCGTGCTGGATAAGGAGGGCAACCTGACCCAGACGGTGTGGGTGTTCAGCCACCCGACGGCGTAGCAGGGGCGGGACGGCTCCGGAGAGGGCGGACGTCGCGTTCTGCAGGGCGCACTATTTGCGAAAGACCACCGAGGACGCCCGGCACCTCGGCTGGCGAGGCGCCATTGACTACGTGGGCTGCGACAGGCGCAGCGCCATGCTCCCCGCCGAGGGCGAGCCCCCCAGGAGATCATGGCGGCCGCCCAGCGGAGGATCGCCCGGCCGACGGCCTGAAGGGCCGGCCCTACCGGCGGCGCCTGAGCAGCCGCGGCACCACGAGGCCCGACAGCACCCCCACCAGGAAGGCCACCAGGGGCAGCAGATAGCGGGGCAGGCGGGGTTTCCAGAACAGCACCTCGTATTCGATCACCTCGTTGTTCTGGAAGATCACAATAAGCACCAGCACCACGGCCACCAGCAAGCAGACGAATTTCACCTGCGCCACCCAACTGCCGGGCGTGCGTTCGGCACTCATCAGTCGGCCTCCCTGTTGCGGTTGTCCTCATCGGCTGGCCGTTGGGTATCCAGCCGGAGTATGTGCCCCATCTTCTCCTTCTTGGTCCGCAGATAGCGGATGTTCTCTTTGCGGGGCGGCATCTCAATCGGCACGCGCTCGACCACCTCCAGCCCGTAGCCGCCCAACGCGTGGTATTTTCGCGGGTTGTTGGTCATCAGGCGCATCTTTCGCACGCCCAGGTGACGCAGTATCTGCGCCCCCACGCCGTACTCCCGCTTGTCCGGCGGGAAGCCCAGTCGCTCGTTGGCCTCGACGGTGTCCAGCCCGTCCTCCTGCAGGGCGTATGCATGCAGCTTGTTCTCCAGGCCGATGCCCCGGCCTTCCTGCCGCATGTAGAGCAACACGCCCTCTCCCTGCTGCTGGATCATCTCCAGGGCGGTCTCCAGTTGCTCCCCGCAGTCGCAGCGCAGCGAGTGCAGCACGTCCCCGGTCAGGCATTCGTCGTGCACGCGCACCAGCACCGCATGTTCGACGGCAGGCGCGGGCTCGTTTCCCTCCGTGCCGACCTGCCCGCAGCAGACGGCCACGTGCTCCCGGTCATCTACCATGCTGCGGTAGTAGTGCAGCTTGAAGGGACCATAGCGCGTGGGCAGGTCCACGCAGACGCGCCTGCTGACCAGGTACTCGGAGCGGTGGCGATAGCGGATCAGGTCGGCTATCGAGCAGATGCCGCATCCGATCTCGCGGGCCAGCTCGGCCAGCTCCGGCAGACGGGCCATCGAGCCGTCCTCGTTCATCGCCTCGCAGACGACGGCGGCCGGTTTCAACCCCGCCAGCCGGGCCAGGTCAACCGCGCCCTCGCTGTGGCCCGCCCGCACCAGCGTGCCGCCGGGCCGCGCCAGCAGGGGCATCACGTGTCCCGGGCGCACCAGGTCCTGCGGGCGGGCGTGGTCGGCCACCATGGTGCGGATCGTGTGGGCGCGGTCGCGCGCGCTTACCCCGGTGGTAATGCCCTCGCGCGCGTCCACAGTGACGGTAAAGGGCGTGCCATAGCGGCTCAGGTTCTCCTCCACCATGGGGGGCAGCTCGAGCCGGCCGGCCAGCTCCGGCCCAATGGCCACGCACAGGAACCCCCGCGCACGGTTGATGAGGAAGGTCACTTTCTGCGGCGTCACGTGCTCGGCCGCCAGGCACAGGTCGCCTTCGTTCTCCCGGTCCTCGTCGTCCACCAGGATGACGAACTCCCC
>CAYFVS010000313.1:0-13311 GCA_964346565.1 uncultured candidatus Brocadiaceae bacterium
CCGCGGCGCCGCCCCCATCAACTGGGCGATCATCCGGGGGGAGGAATGCACCGGGGTCAGCATCATCCGCATGAGGCCCGAACTGGACGCCGGGCCGGTCCTTGCCCGACGGGAGGTGCGCATCGGACCGCGGGAGACGGCCGGCGAGTTGCATGACCGGCTGGCGCAGGTGGGCGCGGAGCTGGTCGCCGACGTGGTGGGGCGCATCGAGCGCGGAGAGCCGGTGCAGGAGCAACCGCAACCGGCCGAGGGCGGCTTCTTCGCGCGCAAGCTGACCAAGGCCGACGGCCGGGTTGACTGGTCCCTCGGCGCGGAGGAGCTGTGCAGCCACGTGCGCGGCGTCACGCCCTGGCCCGGCGCCCGCTGCCTGTTGGAGCACGACGGGCAGCGGACCGAGGTAACGCTGTTCAAAGTCGAGCCCGCCGACGCAGAGGGCTCAGAACGGCCGCCCGGCGCCGTCTTGCGCGCAGGTGAGGAAGCCGGCATCGTGGTCAGTGCCGGGCGGGGCGCCGTGCGCATACTCGAACTGAAACCGGCCGGCAGCCGGCGCATGTCGGCGGCCGACTTCCTCCACGGTCATCAGGTGGAACCCGGCGACCGTTTCCTGGGCGGCAGGTAATCCACAGAACGGCAGGTCCGGCGTCCTCGCCGGACAGAGCGCGGCCGGACGCCGCGCCTACCGGTTCGGGAAGCAGATGCGGCAGCGTAAGGAACGCAAGGATGAGCAAGGCGCTGGTCAAGTTGCTGAACCTGCTGACCCGCGTGCGGCGGCCTCGCTGCCGCCCGGATGAGCTGCTCGTCCTGGTGCCCTCCTGCCTGCAGCGCAGCGAGTGCCCGCAGAGGATCACCAACGACATCAACGAATGCCTCCGCTGCGGGCGCTGCAAGGTGAAGGACGTCCTGGAGCTGAGCGAACGCTACGGCACGCGCTGCGCGGTGGCCACCGGCGGCCGGCTGGCGCTGGCGATGGCGCAGGAGAGCAGCGTCCGGGCCGTGGTGGCCATCGCCTGTGAGCAGGAGCTGAAGGAGGGCATGGTCGGCGTCTTCCCCAAGCCCAACCTGGGCATCATCAACATCCGTCCCCACGGCCCATGCACGGACACCGACGTTGACCTGGAGGAGGTCGAGGAAGCCGTGCGGTGGTTCCTGCGGGAGTGAGTCCCGATCGTCAGGCGGCGGTGCGGGCGAGGGTGAAGACCTCCACCCGGGCAGCGCCCGCTCGCTTCAGCGCCTTGGCGCACTCGTCGGCCGTGGCGCCGGTTGTCATCACGTCGTCCACCACCAGCAGCCGCCGGTCCTCGACTGCATGGGGCCGCTCCACGCTGAAGGCGCCGCGCACGTTGTCCTCCCGCTGTCGCATGGACAGCCGGGCCTGCTGGGAGGTATAGCGAGTCCTGGCGAGGGCCCGCCGCAACAGCGGGGCGCCCAGGTGCTGACCCAGCGCGCGCGCCAGCAGCAGGGCCTGGTCGTAGCCACGCTCACGGCGTCGGCGAGGGTGGAGCGGGATCGGCAGGACGGCCTCCGGCTCACTCAGATCCGTCGGGAACCAGCCCCGCCGAAGCGAACCCCGCAGCAGCCGAGGGCCCAGCCAGTAGTCCCCCTGGAACTTGTAGCTGCGCAGGACGGACTCGACCGGCTCCGCATAGGGAAACATGGCCCGGGCGCGCTCAAAGTAGCGCTTGCGGCCCAGGCAGTGCAGGCAGCGCCTCTCCAGCACGAACTCGCCCGTCAGGGGCAGGCCGCAAACGCCGCACTGCGGCGGCCCGATGCGCCCCTCGCTCAACCGGCGGAAGCAGCCGCGACAGAGGATGTGCGCACCGGGCACGCGCAGCGGCTGACCACAGTGGTAGCAGTGGCGCGGGTAGAACCAGTCCAGCACGGCCTCCGCCGCGCGCTTCGCTGCGGCCGGCAGGCGGAGGCCAGTGGACATCTCAGTCACCTTCGGTCGGGCGCAGGGCGGGGGCCAGTTCGCACATGACGGCGGCCGTGTTGTAGTGCACCGTCACCGTGTCCTGCACGGCCATGGCGTAGCCGCCGGCCAGCACCACGGCGGCGGGCACGTTCCGGTCCGTGCAGGCGCCCAGCACGATGCGGTCACGTTCCTGCAGGTCGTCCATGCTCAGGCGGAGCCCGCCCAGGATGTCCTCCTCGTAGGGGTCGGCCCCGGCTGCATAGAGGACCATCTCCGGCTCGTGGCGGTCCATCGCGGGGGCGAGACGACTGCTCAGCTCCTCCAGATAGCGCCTGCCGGAGCAGAAGTCGGGCAGGCCGATGTCCAGGTCGCTGCGCCGCTTCACCGGGTAGTTGCTCTCCTGGTGGATGCTGAAGGTGAATACGTCGGGCTCGTCGCGGAAGATATAGGCTGTCCCGTTGCCCTGGTGCAGGTCGCAGTCCACCACCATCGCGCGACGGACCAGGCCGTCTTCCCTGAGCCTGGCCACGCCCACGGCCACGTCGTTGATGTAGCAGAACCCCTCCGCCCAGTCGGGGAAGGCGTGATGGAATCCGCCCGCCAGGTTCATGGCGAAGGTGCGCTCCTCAACGGCGGTGCGGCAGGCCAGGATGGTGCCTCCGGCGCCCAGGGCGAATGCCTGGACGATCTCCGGGGAGATGGGCATCTCGCTGCGCATGGTGCGGGAGGTGTGTCGTCCCGCCATCAGGTCGGACACGTAGGCCGGCGTGTGCACCAGTTCCAGGTCGGTCCGGGCAGCCGGCTCGGGGCGCAGGAACTCATCCCGGCCGACCAGGCCGGCCGAGATCAGCCTCTCGTGCAGCAGGCCGTACTTCTCGGTGCGGAAAACGTGCTGGCCGATGTCGCAGTAGTAGTCTGGCGAGTAGATGAAGCGCGCCCTCGCGTCGCCTGCGGCCACCTTCAGTCCTCCAGCAGCAGGGGGAAGGTGACCTTGCGGCCCGGTTCGAAGCGCTCCTTCATCTGCTCGGCGCTGGCCGCATACAGCGGGCTGATCTCGATGACCGGCTCGGACAGGTCCTCGGGCGGGTCGAACTCGGCGCCGGCCGCCTTCAGCCAGTCGAGCCACATCTTCTGCAGCAGACGGCGGGCGCTCTCCGGGCTGTCCGCCCCCTCGGCGTTCTTGACGGGTGCGAACTCCCAGTCCCTGCGCACTTCCACGAAGGCGCACCGCTCGGCGTAGGTCAGCGCGTCGAACACAAACCGCTCGAACTTGCGGCACCCCTCCGGATCGGTTGTCACTCGCTCGCCCCCGTCGTTCACTACCTCATACTGCTTGTGCGCTATGTGCCAGGGCAGCGCACCGTCGGGCCCGCTGAGCCGTTCGGCGAAGGGCACGTCCATGATGTGTATGGCGATGCTGCCGTAGCGGTAGCGCAGCTTGCCGGAGGGCAGCCGGTCGGAGGCGATCTCCTCCGGAACGTCCACATACTCGACCACGGCTGGCCGGCCGGACTTACGCACCGCCAGCCCCAGTCCCTCCTCGGGGTCGCGCTTGGGCACCACCTTGCAGGAGAAGTCTGCGCTCTGCTTCAGGTGGTGGCCCAGGAACCGCTCGTCAGCGACGGTGACCAGAGGGTTGTCCACCTGGAAGTAGCTGATCAGGTCCCATCCGCCCGAGCGCAGGTAATCCAGCACGTGGCCCTTTGCCATCGCCTCGAAGATGCCCCCGTGGCCGTCGGGTCCCGTCAGCAGCTCGTCCGGCTCGCAGCGCAGCAGGCGGCCTTCGCTGTCCAGGATGGGGTTCATCTGCTGGGTGAAGCAACGCACGTTCTCCTCGCCCAGTCCGAAGTAGTCGTTGTCGGCGAAGAACCGGCGCGTCCCGGCGTCGTTGTCCGGGCTGGTCATCAGCACCCAGGGAATGAGAGCGCCGTAACGGCGCCGTGCGGCCAGCATCTGCTCTGCGAACAGCCCGAACAGGCTTTCCTCGCGCAGCGGGCTTATCGGGTACATGCCCTTGGGATGGTCGTAGCCCAGGCGGGTGCCCTGGCCGCCGGCGACGGTGACCATGGCGACGCGCCCGGCCTCCAGGGCCCGGCGCCCCAGCGCGCATATGTTCCTCTCCGCCTTCTGCTCCTCCTCGCTGACGGGCAGCCTCTCGACGGGGGCCGGAAGCACGTCGTCGAACGCCAGGGCGGTTGTGGGCGTTCCGACCAACATGTGGAACCTCTGCAGCCGGTCGAAGTTCAGCCCGGCCAACTGCTCGACCATGCGCCTGCGGCCGTCGCCGTCCAGTTGCTCCAGCCAGCGCAGCACGTGCCCCTGACCTTGCTCCTTCAGCTTGTCGATCAGTTCCTGCCGGGACTGGCTTGCCTGCACGAGTTTCGCCCTCCGATCAGCAGATCCTGGGCAGTTGCTCGCCGCTGAGCATCTGCAGCAGGCGGTGCGTGCCCAGTTGCGTGCGCAGTGCGACTCTGCCCTCGTATGCCTCGGTAACGTAACCTACCTGTTGGCTGCCTCTGCCGGTGCGCACGGCGCGCATGGCCGCCAGCACGTCACCGCCGTCCTCGGCGTTCACGACAGCCACCAGGCGGCCCTCGCAGGCCAGGTACAGCGGGTCGAGCCCCAGCAGCTCACAGATGGAGCGCACCTCCTCCCGGACGGGAATGCACTCCTCCTCCAGCAGGATGCCCGGCTGGTCCTTGGCGGTCGCCTCGTTCAGGATGGTGGCCAGGCCGCCGCGGGTCAGGTCGCGCATGAAGGCCACCCGGCCCGCCGCACCGAGCACGGCGCCCGCCACTGCGGTCAGCGGGGCACAGTCGCTCACCACGGGGCTGTCCAGGTTGATTCCCTCCCGCCTTGCCAGCACAGCCGCGCCGTGCTCGCCAACCGGGCCGCTGACTATGATAGCGTCGCCGGGCCGGGCATGTCCACCAGGGGGCGCCACACCCGGCCGCATCGCCCCGAGGCCGGCCGTGTTGACGAACAGACGGTCGGCCTTGCCGCGGGGCAGCACCTTCGTGTCCCCCGTCACCACCTCCACGCCGGCCTCCTGCGCGGCGTCCTGCATCGAGCCGAGCACCGCCTCCAGGTCCGACTGTGGCAGGCCCTCCTCCAGGATCAGTGCGCAGGAGATGAACCGGGGCACGGCGCCGACCACCGCCAGGTCGTTCACCGTGCCGAAGACCGCCAGCTTGCCGATGTCCCCGCCGGGAAAGAAGATGGGGTCCACCACGTAGCTGTCGGTGGTGAACGCCAGCCGCTCGCCCTCCAGCTCCAGCCACGCGCTGTCCGGCAGCGGTGCCAGGCGCGGGGATGGGAAGAAGCGCAGCAGCGTCCCCTCGATGAGCCGTCGCGTCAGCACGCCGCCGCTGCCGTGACCGAGCTTGATGTAGTTCTCAGTCATCGGCCGGCCCGTACTTGAAGAACGCTGCACAGGCTCCCTCGCTGCTCACCATGCATGGGCCGACGGGGGAATCCGGCACGCACGCCGTCCCGAACAGGGGGCACTCGACCGGCCGAGCCAGGCCGCGCAGCACCTCCGCGCAACGGCACTGCCCGTAGGCGACTGAAGGCACCGAGACGTCCGGCCTCTCAACGCTCCAGGCGGCCCACTCCGGGCGCGGGACCAGGCCGCTGTCCGGGATGACCCCCAGGCCGCGCCACCGGCTGTCGGCCGGTTCGAAGACCTCCTGGAGCATCTTCCGGGCGGCCGGGTTACCGCCGGCTCGCACGGCGCGGGGGTACTGGTTGTCCACCGTCGGGCTGCCCTCCGCCATCTGCCGCACCAGCGAGAGCACGCCGAGCAGCAGGTCGGTCGGCTCGAACCCGGTCACGCAGCAGGCCGCTCCGAATTGCTCCGGCACGAACTCGTAGGGCTCCGGTCCGGTGATGGTAATCACGTGCCCCGGCAGCAGGAACCCGTCCAGGGCCACTTCCGGGGCCTCCAGCAGCGCCCGCAGGGCGGGGGGCATCACCTTGTGCCCGCAGAGCACACGCAAGTTGGCGATGTCCTTCTCGCGGGCCTCCGTCAGCGTGGCGGCGGTTCCGGGCGCGGTTGTCTCGAAACCGATGGCGAGGAAGACGACTTCTCGCTCGGGGTTCTCGGCGGCCGTCCGCAGTGCGTCGCGGGCGGAGTAGGCCACCCGTACGTCCAGCCCTCCTGCCGCCCCGTCCTCCAGGCTGCGCTCAGCGCCGGGGACGCGATACAGGTCGCCGAAGGTGATGACTATGGCGCCCTCCTCGGCCACCTCGAGCGCCCTGTCAATGTAGGTGGTCGGCGTGACACAGACGGGGCAGCCCGGGCCGCTGAGCAGCTCGATGTTGCCCGGCAGCAGGTGGGGGATGCCGAACCGGTGGATGGCCATGGTGTGCCCGCCGCAGACCTCCATGAAGCGCATCGTGCCCTGTCCCTCGGCGGCGTCGGCAATCCGCGCTGCCAGGCTGCGGGCCGCCTCCGGGTTCCTGTATTCGTCAACGTACTTCATGCTGCGGGCGCATCTCCTCCGCGATCTCCTCCAGCAGTCGCAACGTCTGTTCGGCTTCCTCGCTGTGCACCTTCTGGATGGCGAACCCGGCGTGGATCAGCACCCAGTCGCCCACCTGCGGGTCCTCCAGCAGTTGCAGGCCCACCTCGCGGACGGTGCCGGACAGCTCGACCTTCCCGACCTCGCCGTCCACCTTGATGATCTGCGCTGGCACGGCCCAGCACATGTCACGCCTCCCCGAGCCGAGCCAGAGCCCACGCCGCCTGGCCCAGGCACAAGCCGCCGTCGTTGGGCGGCACGCGCGAGTGCAGCAGCACCTCGAAACCGCCCCGTTCCAGCGCTGCCGCCGCCGCGTCCACCAGCGTGCGGTTCTGCATCACGCCGCCCGAGAGTGCGACCAGGCCAATGCCTGTCTCCTTGCGCAGCCGGCGGGATGTCTCGGCAATCAGGCGCGCCATCGTGTTGTGGAACCGTGCCGCCACCGTGCCCACCGGCGCGTCGGCGTCCAGGTCGGCGCAGATGCCCTGCCACAGGGCCTCGAGCACGATGCTGTCGCCATCGTAGTCGAACGGGTAGCAGCCGTCCACGCCGGGGGCGCAGGCCGCCTCCAGCTCGCAGGCGGGTTGGCCCTCGTAGCTGGCCTCCGCCCGCACGCCGACCAGGGCGGCGACGGCGTCGAACAGGCGTCCGGCGCTTGAGGTGGGCGGGCTGAACCTGTCGCGCTCCATGACGGCGAGCACCTGCCGCGCGTGACGCTCGCCCATGCGGGAGGCCATCCGCTCCAGGGCGGCCTCCGGGCCCAGCGCGCGGGCCAGGTGCGCCAGGGCCATGCGCGCCGGATGCCATATGGCGGCCTCACTGCCGGGCATCGGCACGTAGGCCAGGTGGTGGCGGCGCGTGTAGGTGCGGCAGTCGGCTATCATGAACTCCCCGCCCCACACCGCGCCGTCCTCGCCGTAGCCCGTGCCGTCCCAGCTCACGCCGATCACCGGTCCCTCCTGGCCGTTCTCGGCCAGGCAGGAGACGAGGTGGGCGTGGTGCTGCTGCATCTGCATCAGGCGCAGGTCGCGCTCGGCGGCCAGCTCGCTGGCGAAGTGCGTCGTCGGATAGTCGGGATGCAGGTCGCAGACCACCACCTCCGGCTCCAGCCGCAGCAGACGGCTGAAGTCCCGGAACGCCCGCGCGAAATGCTCCGCGTTGTCCGCGTCGGACACGTCCCCGATGTGCTGGGACAGGAACACGCGCCGGCCGCTGGTCAGGGCGAAGGCGTTCTTCATCATGCCGCCGGTGGCCAGAATGGGCGGACCGCCCCGCTCCAGCACGACGGGCTCGGGCACGTAGCCGCGCGAGCGGCGCATCGGCAGCGACTCGCCGCGCAGCACCGCCATCACCGAGTCGTCGCAGCGGTTCAAGATGGGCCGGTCGTGCGTCAGGACGCCGTCCACCAGGTCGGGCAGCTCCTCCAGCACGTGCTGTGCCGTGGTGGCAATGGGCTCCTCTCGCCGGTTGCAGCTCGTCATGACCAACACGGGCGGCACGCCGTCCTGCCCGAACAGGAGCGCGTGCAGTGGCGTGTAGGGCAGCATGACGCCGAGGTCGGCCAGGCCCGGGGCGACGGCATGGGCGACGGGGCCGTCGGGCCGCTTCCTGAGCAGCACGATGGGGGACTGGGCGGAACCGAGCAGGTCGGCCTCCGCCGCGCCCACGCGGCAGATCCGCCGCACGCATTCCAGGTCCGGGGCCATGACGGCGAAGGGCTTGGCCGGGCGCTGCTTCCGCCGGCGCAGTTCCTCCACCACCTGCTGGCTCGTTGCGTCGCAGGCCAGGTGGAAGCCCCCCAGCCCCTTGATGGCCAGTATTCGTCCCCCGGCCAGCATTCGCGCGGTGCGACCCAGCGGGTCGCCCAGTTCCTGCCCATCCGGGCTGAGGAAGCTCAGCGACGGTCCGCAGTCGGGACAGGACAGCGTCTGGGCGTGGAACCGGCGGTCGGCCGGGTCGGCATACTCGGCCGCGCAGGCGGCGCAAGGCGGAAAGGCGTCCATGGCGTTAGTCGGCCGGTCGAAAGGCACCTCCCGCGCTATGGTGAACCGCGGGCCGCAGGCGGTGCAGGTATTGAAGGGGTAGCCGCGGCGGCGGTTGCCGGGCTCGTGCAGCTCGGCCGCGCACTCTGCGCACATGGCCAGGTCCGGCGGGATGGGCAGCAGGCTGCGCCCGCCCTCGGCGCTGCGCACGATGCGGAACTTCGTCTCCCCCTGCGGCTTTACCTCCTCGACGCGCACCTCGTCCAGCCGGGCGCGCGGAGGCACGATCTGCGGCAGGTCGTCGAGTATCGCACGCAGCACGTCCGCCCCGGCCTCGGCCTCGATGACGGCCCCTTCCGGCGTGTTGCGCACGCTGCCGGCACAGCCCCGCTCAATGAGCGCGCGGTAGATGGTCGGCCGGAAACCGACCCCCTGCACGCGCCCCCGCACCGTGATGCGGCAGCGCCTCAGACTGGTGCCGGCCAGGAGCCATTCCGCCCTGGGAGCCGTCCGCTTCAGCCCTGCACCTCCTCGCGGTAGAACCGGCACAGGTCCTTCACCACGCACTCCTCGTGCGCCGGGTCCTTCGCAGTGCAGACGCGGCGGCCGTGGGTGGTGAGCAGTTGCGAGGCGCGCGTCCAGCGGTCGTCCGGCAGCACTTCGCGCAGCTCCTTTTCGGCCGCTTCACGGGTCTTGCGCTCGGTCAGCCCCAGCCGCATGGCGACCCGCTTGACGTGGGTGTCCACGAAGACGGCCTGCTGCCCGAACGCGTTGCCCACGACGACGCTGGCGGTCTTCCTGCCCACGCCCTTGATGTCGGTCAGCGCCTCGATGTCCTGCGGGACCTCTCCGCCGTAGTCCTCGACGATGGTCCGGCAGGCCCGCTGCACGCTCTCTGTCTTGCGCCGGAAGGTGCCCGTGGGGCGCACGATCTGCTGGATCTGCGCCGGGTCGGCCTCGGCCAGATCCTGTGCCGTGGGGAAGCGACGGAACAGCTCCGGCGTTACCTCGTTGACCTTCTCGTCGGTGCACTGGGCGGCCAGGATGGTGGCGACCAGCAGTTGCAGGGGCGTTTCGTAGTCCAGGTAGATGCGCGCGTCGGGATGCTCCTGCTCCAGGCGGTCCAGTATCTGCACGGCGCGCTGTCTGCGTTCGTCCATGCTCTCGTCCATCTCATGCCCCCCTGTCACGTTCGACGACGAAGATCGCCATGGTGGCCAGCAGGTTGGCCAGCAGGGCCGGCCGACGGCCGAAGCCCGGCGACAGGTAGATGGCGTCCATGATGCGCAGCCCCTGCCGGCGGCAGAGCTCGTGGAAGTCCTTGATGGTCAGCAGGTGGATGTTGGGCGTCTCGTACCAGGAGTAGGGCAGCACGCCCGTGACGGGCATCTTCCCCCGCAGCAGGAGCTGCAACCGCACCCGCCAGTGGGCGAAGTTGGGGAAGCTGATGATGGCCCGTCGGCCCACGCGCAGCATCTCCTGCACCACGCGGTCCGGCCGGGCCGTTTGCTGGAGGGTCTGGCTGAGGATGACGCAGTCGAAGCGGTCCTCCCCGTACATCTCCATCGCCTCCAGCATGTCCCCGTGATAGACGGGCACGCCGCGCGCGATGGTGCTGTGCACCTGCTGCAGATCGCTGTCCACGCCGGTGCCGGTGCAGCCCTTCACCCTCATGAGCTGCTCCAGCAGCACGCCGTCCCCGCATCCCAGGTACAGCACGTGGGAGCCAGGCTCCACGTAGGCTTCTATCATCTGGTAGTCCAGCCGGACCGGCATGTGGCCCCCTAACCGCTTCCTTCGCGGGCGGTGGCGTGCGTATGGCGCAGGAACTCGCGTATGACGTGAGTCAACTGCTCGTCCTCCAGCAGGAACGCGTCGTGCCCGTAGGCGCTCTCCAGCTCGCAGAAGGTGGTCATCACGCCATTTGCCTGCAGGGCGCGCACGATCTCCTTCGACTGGTAAGTGGGGAACAGCCAGTCCCCGCTGTAGCTGACGACCAGGAAGCGGCTGTCCACCCCGCTGAACGCCTCGACGAGCGACCCGTAGTCAGCGCGCAGGTCGAAGTAGTCCATCGCCTTGGTGATGTAGAGGTAGGAGTTGGCATCGAAGCGCTCCACGAAACTCCTGCCCTTGTATTGCAAGTAGCTTTCCACCTGGAAGTCGGGCGGGCCGAAGTCGTATCCCACCTCCTCGCGGTCCTGCAGGCCCCGGCCGAACTTCTCCCTCATGCTCTCATCGCTCAGGTAGGTGATGTGGCCGATCATGCGGGCCACCGCCAGGCCGTGCTTCGGGGGCTTGTCGTCGTAGTAATCGCCCCCGTTCCAGTTGGGATCGCTGTAGATGGCCTGCCGGCCCACCTCGTCGAAGGCGATGCCCTGCGCGTTCAGGCGGCTGGTGGTGGCGATGGGCACCGCGCTGACCACCATGTCCGGATACTGGATGGCCCACTGCAGCACCTGCATGCCGCCCATTGAGCCGCCGGTCACGCACAGCAGCCTGTCCAGCCCAAGCTCCCGCGTGACCAGCTTGTGCTGCACGGTGACCATGTCCTGGATGGTCACCATGGGGAAGTCCAGTCCGTAGCGCCGGCCGGTCTGCGGGTTGACGCTGCATGGGCCCGTGCTGCCCTTGCACCCGCCGATGCAGTTGGAGCAGATCACGAAGTAGCGCTCGGTGTCAATGCCTTTGCCGGGGCCGATCATCACGTCCCACCAGCCGGGCTTGGGGTCGTCGGGGCTGTGCCGGCCGGCCACGTGAGCATCCCCGCTGAGGGCGTGGCAGATGAGCACCGCGTTGTCGCGCCGCTCATTCAGGTCGCCGTAAGTCTCGTAGGCCACGTCAATGGGGCCGAGCCGGGCTCCGCTGCGCAGCTCGAGGCGCTCCGGCGGCTGGGCGAACCGCCAGCTCTCCGTCGCCACGATGCCCGCCGAACCCTCATGCGTCATGGCCTGCTCAGTCCCCATCTGTTGCCCGTCGGAAGTCAGAAGCGGTGCGCCGGCGAAAGGTCCATGCTACTCGGCAGGCGCCGGAGTCTCAAGTTTGGGCAAGCGCCTGGTCCAGGTCGGCGATGATGTCCGCGGGGTCCTCGATGCCCACCGACAGCCGGACGAAGTCCGGGGTCACGCCGGTCTGGAGCTGCTCCTGCTCGCTGAGCTGCTGGTGCGTCGTGCTGGCGGGGTGGATGGCCAGCGTGCGGGCGTCGCCGATGTTGGCCAGGTGGCTGATCAGCCGCAGGCCGTTGATGAACCGCTTGCCGGCCTCGAGGCCGCCCTTCACCCCGAAGCCCACCATCGCCCCGAAGTGCCCGTCCAGGTAGCGGGCGGCCGCCTCGTGGGCGGGGTGGTCGGGCAGGCCGGGGTAACTGACCCAGCCGACTTCCGGGCGCTCCTCCAGGTGCCGGGCCACCGCGAGGGCGTTCGCGCAGTGGCGCTCCATCCGCAGGGGCAGCGTCTCGATGCCCTGCAGAACGAGGAACGAGTTCAACGGGCTGATGCACCCTCCCAGGTCGCGCAGCAGGTGGACGCGGGCCTTGGTGATGTATGCCTGCGGGCCGAACTGCTCGACGTAGCGAATGCCGTGGTAGCTGGGGTCCGGCTCGGTCAGCTCCGGGAACCGCCCGGACGACTCCCAGTCGAACCGCCCGCCGTCCACCAGGAGCCCGCCGATGCTGTTGCCGTGGCCGCCCAGGTACTTGGTCAGGGAGTGGACCACGATGTCGGCGCCGTGCTCGATGGGCCGGCACAGGTAGGGGCTGGCCACGGTGTTGTCCACCATCAGGGGCACTTTGTGCTCGTGCGCTGCCTCGGCCAGGGCGGCCAGGTCCGGCACGGTTAGCCTGGGGTTGCCGACGGTCTCGGTGAAGAACAGCCGGGTGCGCTCGGTGGCGGCCGCGGCGAACTCCTCCGCCGCGTCCGTGTCGGTGAAGGTCACCTCTATGCCAAACTTGCGCGGGAACGTCTGGCTGAACAGCGTGTAGGTGCCGCCGTAGAGGCCGCTGGACGACACGATGTGGTCCCCCTCGCCGAGGATGGTCAGGCACCCGGCGCTGATGGCCGCCATGCCGCTGGAGAAGGCCAGCCCCGCCACGCCGCCCTCCAGCAGCGCCACCCGCCGCTCCAGCACCTCGGTGGTGGGATTCATGATGCGGGTGTAGATGTAGCCCGGCTCCTCCAGGGCGAACAGGCGGGCCGCGTGCTCGGTGTCATCGAACAGGTATGAGGTGGTCTGGTAGATGGGGACGGCGCGCGAGCCGGTGTCCTGGTCGGGCACGTGCCCTCCGTGGACGGCCAGCGTGTCGAACCGCAGCTCGTCGTCATCGGCCATGGATGCTCCTCCTTCAGCGTGGCAGCATTCCCCGGGGGCGGAGAGAGCGAAGCTAACTAAGAAAGTGCTCTTTGTCAACTTTGGCCGGCGTGCGGCGGCCGCCCGGTTTCCCCCCTCGGCCGGCGCGTGGTAGAATGCCCAAGGCGACGCTCATCTCCAGCGAGGGAGCCGATAATGGCACTTCGGGCCGTCGAGGAGTACCTGCGCCCGGACGTCATCCAGCAGGTGGCCCGGCTGGATCTGAAGGCGCGGTTCATCGTGGAGGGGTTCATCGCCGGCCTCCATGACAGCCCCTACCACGGCTTCTCCAGTGAGTTCAGCGACCACCGCAAGTACAGCCCCGGCGACGAACCGCGCAACATTGACTGGAAGGTCTACGCCCGCACCGACCGGCTCTACATCAAGCGCTTCCAGGCAGAGACGAACCTGGACTGCAACATACTGCTCGATGCCAGCGAATCCATGGCCTACAGCTACGGCGGGATCATCACGAAGCTGGAATACGGCATCTGCATGGCCGCCGCGCTCAGCTACATGCTCATCGGCCAGCAGGACAACGTCGGCCTGGTCA
>CAYFVS010000314.1:0-4427 GCA_964346565.1 uncultured candidatus Brocadiaceae bacterium
TTCAAGGTCAACGACCTGGCCTCGCACGAGCGGTTGGGGACGCGCGCGGCCAGCCCCCGCTGGGCGGTTGCCTGGAAGTTCGAGCCGCGTCGCAACACCACCCGCATCAAGGACATACAGGCCCAGGTTGGCCGCACCGGTGCCCTGACGCCCGTGGCTTCCCTCGAGCCGGTGCGCATCGGAGGCGTCGAGGTAAGCAGCGTCTCCCTGCACAACCAGGACGAGATAGACCGCAAGGACGTCCGCGTCGGCGACGCCGTCCTGGTCGAGCGCGCCGGCGACGTCATCCCCCACGTAGTTCGCGTGGTCAAAGACAAGCGCACCGGGGATGAGAGGAAGTACCGCCTGCCCGACGAGTGCCCGGTCTGCGGAGGGAAGGTTTCCCGCGCCCAGGGCGAGGCGGTCACCCGCTGCACCAACGCCGCCTGTCCCGCCCGGCGCAAGGAAAGCATGCTGCACTTCGGCTCGAAGGGCGCCCTGGACATAGACGGGCTGGGCGACAAGATCGTGGACCAGCTCGTCGAACGCGGGCTGGTGAAGGACTTCGCCGATTTGTTCGACCTGGAGGTGGACCAACTGGTCGAGCTGGAGCGGATGGCCGAGAAGAGCGCCGAGAACCTGGTGAACGCCATCCAATCGGCCGCGGACGGCGTCACCCTTGGCCGCTTGATCTTCGGGCTGGGCATCCCCCAGGTGGGCAGTGCGATGGCCGCCGACCTGGCCGGCCGCTACGGCTCGATTGACGAACTTGCCGACACCGGCCAGGAGGATCTGCTGGAGATGGAGGGAGTCGGCGAGACGGTGGCCTCTGCCATACGCCAGTGGTTTGACAATGAGAAGAACCAGCGCGTAATCCGGCGCCTGAAGGAGCGGGGCATTGACCCTGGCGCTGAAGAGCGCGGAGACCGCCTGGAAGGGCTGACCATAGCCATCACCGGAACGCTGGAGTCCATGAGCCGGGAAGAGGCCCAGGAGGCCGTCCGGCGCCACGGCGGCGACGCCACAACCAGCGTCTCGGGCAACACTGACTACCTGGTGGTCGGCGCGAACCCCGGCTCGAGCAAGCTCGAGGCCGCCGGCAAACACGGCACGCAGCAGATCAGCGAGGAGCAGTTCCTGGACATGCTCGGGAAGGAGTGACCCGTCGCGGAGGAGACCCAAGCGCAACGCGCCCGGAGACTGGCCGAACTGGCCGATGCCGTGCGGGCCTGCACCGAGTGCCCCCTGCACCGGTCCAGGCAGAATGCCGTGCCCGGCGAGGGGCCGGCGGACGCGCGCCTGATGCTGGTCGGCGAGGGGCCGGGCGCGAAGGAGGACGAGGAGGGCCGCCCCTTCTGCGGAGCAGCGGGAGACTGCCTGGACGGACTGCTTGACGAGGTCGGCCTCGGAAGGGACCGGGTGTTCATCACCAGCGTGGTCAAGTGCCGCCCGCCGGAGAACCGCGAGCCGAACCGGGGGGAGGCCGAGACCTGTACAGGCCTGTACCTGCGGCGGCAGATCGAGCTGATCGCGCCCCGGCTCGTCGTGCTGCTGGGGCGGGTGGCCGCCCGCTACGTGCTGCACGAGACAGCCAGGCTGAGCGACGTGCACGGGGAACTGAGGCGGCAGGACGGCCGCCGGTGGCTGCTGACCTATCACCCGGCGGCGGCGATGCGGTTCCCCGTGCCGAGAGAGCGCCTACGGGAGGACTTCCGCAGGGCGGCGAGGCTGCTGTGAGACGGCACGCGTATGGAAGGAGGAACGTATGAGCCCCCAACGCAGTCAGGTGCGGATCGGCACCTCGGGCTACCAGTACGACCATTGGACCGAAGTGTTCTACCCCCAGGAACTCAGCAAGGACGATTGGTTCGGCTACTACGCCGAGCAGTTCGACACGGTGGAGATCAACAACACCTTCTATGGTCTGCCCACGGTGGCGGTTTTCGACGAGTGGCGCGAGCGCGCGCCGGACGGGTTCTGCTATACGCTGAAGTTCAGCCGCTACGGCACCCATCGCAAGCACCTGAAGGACCCCGAGGATACGATTGACCTGTTCGTCAGGCGGGCGCGGCGACTCGGGCCGCTGCTGGGACCCATCCTGGTGCAGCTCAGGCCGAACTGGCACGTCAACGCCCGACGGCTGGGCGGTTTCCTCGAGGCCGCGCCGTCCGACCTGCGGTGGGCTCTCGAGTTCCGCGACCCCACGTGGCTCTGCGAGGAGGTGTTCGGTCTGCTGAGGCAGCACAACGCCGCCGTGTGCATCCACGACATGATCGAGAACCACCCGCGCGAGGTCACGGCGGACTGGGTGTACCTGCGCTACCACGGCGCGGACACGTGGGGGGATTACCCCTACCAGGCCCTCAGCGCCGAGGCGCAGCGGATACGAGACTACCGCGACGACGGCCTGGACGTTTACGCCTACTTCAACAACGACGCCGAAGGCTACGCCATCAAGAACGCGCGGGACCTGCTCCGCTACGTGGAAGGGTAGGGCGGCGCGTCAGCCCCGAGTGACCGCTTCGCCGAAGGTCCGCCCGAATCGGCGGCCTTCCTCCAGTTGCTTCCCCGTGGGCTTGCCGGCGAAGTGCAGCTCCTCCACAAGTTCCCAATCCAGTCCCTCGACGATCTGCCCCACGTCTGTGTCCGCTCCTCCGGACCAGCCGTAGCTGCCGAAGATGCCCAGCAGTCGGTTGCGGGGCCGCTTCATCGCGGCCAGCCGCAACGCGTGGGATACGGGCGGGAACAGCTCCCCTTCGTAGGTCGGCGCACCCACCAGCACGCCGTTGCGGCTCCACAGGGAGGGCAGGATGTAGCTGGGATGGCGTCGGCCGGCGTCGAAGACATCCACCGGCACCCCGACCTCGCTCACGCCCTCGGCCACGGCGCCCATCATCCGTTCGGTGAAGCCGTACATCGAGCCGTAGAGCAGCGTCACCTCCGGCTCGGCCGGCCCGTCTGCGTACCCGCACCAGCGGTCATAGAGTTCAACTATGCGCGCCGGATCGCTCCGCCACACGGGCCCGTGGGAGGGCGCGATGACGGCCATGTCCAGTCCGCCCAGACGACTGATGGCATTCCGGACCGGCTTGCTGAACTTGGCCACGACGTTGGCGAAGTAGCGCAGGCCCTCCCCTTCGTACCAGGCCAGGTCCGCTATCTGGTCGTCGAACAGCGCCCCGTCCAGTGCGCCGAAGGTGCCGAACCCGTCGCAGGAGAACAGGATCCGCCGCTCGGGCTCCCACGTCATCATCGTCTCCGGCCAGTGGACGAAAGGCGTCACGAAGAACCGCAGCGTGGTCTCCCCCAGCGAGAGGGTGTCCCCTTCGTCCACCACCCGGATGTTCTCGGTCACTCCGTAGAAGGACTCCAGCATGTCGCGCGCCTTGGCGGTGCAGACGATGGTGAGTCCGGGCACGAGCCGGCGCAGCAGTGGCACCGAACTGGTGTGGTCCTGCTCCATGTGGTTCAGCACCAGATAGCGCAGCCGCGACAGGTCGCACACCGCCCCCAGTTTCTCCAGGAACTGCTGTGCCTTCGAAGCACGCACGGGGTCTATCAGTGCGCACGCCTCGTCTTCGACCAGATACGCGTTGTACGTGACGCCTTCCCTGGTAATGGGCCAGATGCCCTCGAACAGGTCCGTGGTGCGATCGTTGACCCCTACCCAATGGACGCCCGCTGACAGTTGCACTGGCTGCATGTTCGGTTCCTCGACCATCGGCGCAAGGGCACCATCGCAATGCGATGACCTGCGGTTTCCGGAGCGCTCCCGGCGGCCCCCGCGGCGCTCCCTCGGGTCACTCCGCATCATAGCCTCGTCGCCTCCGGCCTGCAACCCGCCGCCGGCTTGCTTGACGCTCCTCGGCCCCCCGGCTACGATGAGCGGGAGAGCGGGGGAGTGGCCGGCCACAGACTAACGGGGAGTGCAGCGATGAGAGCCAGGGTGGACGAGGCCCTGTGCATCGGCTCAAGCGCCTGCCAGGACATCTGTCCGGACGTGTTCCAGGTCGTTGGGGGCATCTCGGAGGTCCGGGTAGACCCCGTGCCGCCGGAGCTGGAGGAGCAGGTCCGGCAGGCGGCCGCGGCCTGCCCGATGGACGCCATTTCCGTGGACGAATAGACGGCGGCGCTGGCCTCGGATGGGGGGGCATTGCATGGGCAATGGGGCCTCGGGGGCGCCGGCGCGGCCGGACGGGCCTGTGTCGCGCCTGGCTGGCATCTACCAGTGGCAGCCGCCAATGATGCGGGTGCTGGCCTCGCTCGCGCCCATCGTGCTGGCTGCCGTTTACCTCTTCGGCTGGCGGGCCATGGCGGTGATTGCCGTCTGCGTGCTGCTGTGCACGCTGACCGAATGGGCCTTCTGCCGCCGGCGGGGTGAGAAGGTCACGTCCGCCGTCCTGGTCACTGCTCTCCTGCTGGCTTTGACGCTGCCGCCGACGGTGCCA
>CAYFVS010000315.1:0-8021 GCA_964346565.1 uncultured candidatus Brocadiaceae bacterium
AGTGTCTGCGCACCCTCGACGGGGACACAAGCAGTTCCTCACGGCCCGCAAAGAACCAGGCGAGCAACGCCGCAGCCACCGCCAGCACAACGATGGCGACCCAGGTGGGAATCCCCTGCAGAACCCCGACCCCAAGCAGGCCGGACACCAACGTCGCCGCGCCGAACAGCAGCGCGGTTGCGCCAAGGATAAGCACGACAGGATGTCCGCCGCAGCAGATCCGGAGCGTGTCTCCCTCAACGAACAGCGACAAGCGCCGGCCGGGCGGCCGCTGCCTCGCGTCGAAGCTGACGGCGACCGTGCCCTCGGCCAGTCGCTGCCGCAGGGACTTGTCCAGGTCCTCGGGCTTGCGTTCCTCCCACCCCTCATCAGTTTCGATCAGCGCCGGCAGAGCGAACAGGCGGGCGGAGCGCTCATGGCGGTCCCGGATTCCGCGGTCCGTGACAGACTGGTAGAGCGTGACGTCGCGAGAGCTGTTCCCGCTGTGCTTCAGGACCAGCTTGTGAAGGGTGTAGTCGGTGCCTTCGCGGCTATAGCGGTGTTCTACTGTTCGCAGGATGCCCGAGTACGCCGAGATGGGCTCCTCCCATTTATCTTGTCCCAGCAGTCCGCGGCTGCTGCATTGCACCCTCTCAGGCGTGAAGCGATACTCCCGGCGGGCAAGCAGCCGACTCAGTCCCAGAGCAAGCATACCCAGCACACCGATTCCACCGACTGCCAGGAACGGCCACCCCTCCTCGAGGCCCGCGTGCAGCACCCCGAACGCGGCAATGCCCGCCAGCGCGACCGCCATCCCCAGGGTACCAACGACGCCCTCGCGCGATTCCGTCCACAGGCTTTCCGCCGGCAGCTCCTCCACTCCGCTCAACAAATCGAATCCCCGCTTGCCGGCCATCGTGCTCCTTTCGTTGCTCTTGTTCGCCGTGCATGGGTCCTGCGCAGACCGGCAGGCCGGTGCGATTCAGCCAGCGGCCCCGAGTGGGTCCGCCCTCTCAAGAAGGTGCCGCCCGAACCATCGCCAGCAGCATCTTGAACGGCTGGAGCGCCCGCACGCTGTGCGGCACGTCCGCCGGCAGCAGCACCACCTGGCCGGTGTCCGCCTCGACGGCCTGTGCGCCGACGGTGAACTCGGCCTCGCCCTCCAGCACGAGGGCGTAGGCGTCGAACGGCGTGGTGTGCTCGCTGAGGCCCTGCCCCTTGTCGAAGGCGAAGAGCGTCAGCGTGCCCTCGTCTCTGTCCACCAGCGTGCGGCTCACGATGGAGCCCAGCGCCGTCTGCACCAGGTCCACCAGGCGGTACGGCCGCCCCGGCTCGATTCCCTGTGGAATGCTCTCGTCCGGCTGCTGCTTGCCCATCGTTGCACTCCTCCGTGCGCTGCGTGCTCAGTCCTCCGGCATCCAATGGGGGTCCTTGCCCCACCACTTGACGGTGCAGCCGACCGGCTTCGTCTCGGGGACGCTGACCTCCCGGCCGGCCAGGACCTCCTCCAGGGCCTCGCGCAGGTCGTGGCGCTCCACGGCGCCGGGGTCGTCTGGATTGTCGTCAATGCGCCCGTGGTAGACCACCTTGCGATCCCTGTCCGACAGGAAGACGTGCGGCGTGCGCAAGGCGCCGTACGCCTTGGCTACCTGCTGGGAGCGGTCGCGCAGGTAGGGGAAGTTGAAGCCCTTCTCTCGGGCGCGCTGCACCATGTGCTCGAAGTCGTCGGTGGGGTGACCGTCGTCCTCGTTCGGGTTGATGGCCACAAGCTGGACACCGCGTTCCTGATAGTCCGCCTGTAGCCGGACGAGCCGGTCCTCGTACTGCACGGCCGTGGGGCAGTGGTTGCAGGTGAAGACGACAGCCACGGCCTCCCTGTCGGCGTAGTCGTTCAGGCTGTGCATCTGCCCGTCCACGCCCTTCAGGTTGAAGTCCGGCGCGTCCGCGCCTGTGGCAATGGTGAAGCCCATCAGTCACACCTCCTGACTTCGTTTGGATTTCTCCGTGCAGGCGACGAACAACCCGCACTCGCACTCGCCCAGGCGGGCGATGTCCTCCAGGGCTGAGCGGCAGGGACAGATGTTCCCCTTGTCCGCTTCGGGGTCACCGCTGACCGGCCGGCATGGGCAGTAGGGCCGCCGGTGCTGGACCAGGTTGCGCGCCAGCCCCTGCAGGACATGGCGCCGCGTTGGCGGGTCGGGCTGGAGCTTGATCCCCCGCGTCCGGCGTGCATGCCGCTCGGCCAGACGCCTGACACGCTGGAGCGCCTGTTCGGATTTCGTTTCTTGACCGTCCCCCATGTCGCTCTGCTAATGATAGCTGGCGGCCCGTGCCACTGCAACACGATGGGCCGGGGGGTGCGGCCTGGAAAGGCACCGTTCATCGTTGCCGCCGGCCGGCTTGACTCGGCGGCACGGGCCAACTACACTCGACGGGCACGGCCGAGTGCCAGAGTGGCGGAATGGGCATACGCGTCGGTCTCAAAAACCGATGGGCCTCACAGCCCGTGCGGGTTCGAGTCCCGCCTCTGGCACCAGCCCTCTGTTTAGCTGGCGAGGTGCTGCGTTCTCCGTCTCATCCGGGGGTGCCCTTTCCATGGCTGCGCAGGTCTTCTACGCTCCCTTTGACGATGACACGTCAGCAGGAGCCGTCGCGCAAGCCGCGCGGCATTTGTTCCGCTCTGCCGGTCTGGACGAAGTGCTCGTGAAGGACCGGCTCGCCGCCGTGAAGACCCACTTCGGCGAGAGGGGCAACACCAGCTACATCCCGCCCGCCTGCCTCAGAGCTGTGGTGGACGAGGCGCGCCGGGCCGGCGCGCAGCCCTGCCTGGTGGAGACCTCCACCCTCTACCGCGGCCAGCGCTCGAACGCCTATGACCACTTCAACCTGGCCCTCGAGCACGGCTTCGGGCCGGACGAGATGGGCTGTCCGCTGCTGTTCATGGACGGTCTGCGGGGCAACCTGCACGTGGAGGTGCCGGTCGGGTTGAAGCACTTCGAGACGGTGGCGGTCGCCGGAGACTTCACTCTGATCCCCTCGGCGGTCGTAGTGACCCACCTGACGGGGCACATGCTGGGCGGGCTGGGCGGGGCGATCAAGAACGTGGCCATGGGGCTGGCCTCGCGCGCCGGCAAGCTGCGCCAGCACTCCGCCGGCCGCCCCGAAGTCCGGCAACAGCATTGCATCGCCTGCGGCACGTGCGCCGAGTGGTGCCCCGAGGACGCCATCGAAGTGGACGAAGTGGCCACGGTGGACAGGGAGCTGTGCGTGGGCTGCGGCGAGTGCGTCTCCGTCTGCCCCGTGGGGGCGGTGGGCTTCTCCTGGAGCGAGTCCGCCGAGAGCTTCAACGAGAAGATGGCCGAGTACGCCAGCGGCATCCTGCGAGACAAGCGAGGGCACGTCGGCTTCCTCACCTTCATCTACGGCACCACGGCGGACTGCAACTGCGAGGGCAAGGAGAGCGAGGTCATCTGCGACGACCTGGGCCTGCTGGCCTCCACCGACATCGTGGCCGTGGACCAGGCGGCCGTTGACCTGGTTACGGAGGCTCACGGCGGCGACCTGTTCGAGGAGGCCTGGCCGGGCAAACGCTACACCGTCCAGCTCTCCTACGGGGAACAGATCGGCCTGGGTACCCGTGACTACGAGTTGGTCACCCTCTGAGGGCCGCTGCCGTGTCCCGAACGCGACACGTCAGAAGGCGGTGCCGCACCGACCCCGCCTTCGGATGCGCGCCGGAGGAGCGGTCTCTGTGCCGTTACGTTGAGTGGGCCGTGGTGCCGCTGGACAAGCCCGCCGGCCCCACCTCGCGCCGCGTCGCCGACGGCGTGGCCCGGTTGCTGCACGCCTCCCGCGCCGGGCACGGCGGGACGCTGGACCCGAAGGTCACCGGCGTCCTGCCCGTGCTGCTGGGACGCAGCACGCGGGTGGCCTCCCTCCTGCTGGGCTGCGACAAGGCGTACATGGGCCGGCTGCGGCTGCACGGGCAGGTGCCCGACCGGGAGCTGGAGCGGGGGCTGGCGCGTTTCCGCGGCGTCATCCGGCAGGTGCCTCCGCGCAGAAGCGCCGTCAAGCGCCAGCCCCGCGAGCGCACCGTCCACCGCTTCGAAGTGACCGACCGCGACGGCCCCGACGTGGGTTTCCTGGCGGACGTGGAGGGCGGCACCTACATCCGCAAGCTGGCTCACGACCTGGGCGAGCACCTGGGCTGCGGGGCGCACATGACCGAGCTGCGGCGGACGCGGGCGGGGGCCATCGGCCTGGAGGAGTGCGCGACCCTTGAGGAGCTGGCGGAGGCGGTGGAGTCCGCCGAGGGCGGCGACGAGAAGGCGTTCCGGCGGCTGGTCTGGCCGGTCGAGCAGGTCGTTGCCAGGCTGGTGCCGCGCCTCTGGGTGGACGACGGCGCGGTACAAAGCCTGTGCACCGGCTACCCGCTGGCCGCCCCCGGCGTGGCCGAGCTGGAGGATTTCGGCGAGGGCCAGACGGTGGCTGTCATGACACTGAAGGGTGAGCTGATAGGCACCGGCAGGACGGAGGCGGACAGCGAACGCGCGTTGCGCGCGGACAGGGGCGTCGTGGTCCGGCTTCAGCAGGTTCTGATGGAACCGGGCACCTACATGGAGGGCGGGGGTTGACAGCGCGGGGCCCGGACGGGGTCCGTCTGCTTGACGACGGAAGGGGGCGGCGATAGAATCATAGGTCGCGGCGGCTTCTGACGCGGCGACGGGTGTGGCCCTCGGGCGCGGCCCATGGATGAGTCCGGTTTCAGGGGCGATTCCAAGGGGATCCTCCTCGCCGGCGTTGCCCCCCCTGGCTGCGCTGGACCGGTACCTGTGCGCCTGCGGGTACCGAGGGGGGAGCCGTGACGGCAGGACGTGGGGGCCGACTGGCCGGGCCGGCCGATGGTGCCGACCTCCATCCGCGCTTCGTCCCCCTCGCTGACCGGCTGTGCCGATGCCGGCGGCCGGGTTCGGTGCCGCAGTGGACAGGTCCGGCGAGTGAGGTGCGCCGGGTCAACCCTGGTGCAAGGGAAAGGGCACAGGAGAGTGGACGTCGAAATCGCAGGACGGCACGTCGAAGTAACCGAAGCGATGGAAGAGCACATACGGCAGCACATACAGAAGCTGCCCAGGTACGACGACAAGATACAATACATCACCGTCACGCTGGACACCGATGCCGCAGAGAACGTGGTGGAGATCATCGCCAAGTGCCATCGGGCGGACCTGGTGGCCGAGGCCCGGCACCACGAGATGTACCCGTGCATAGACGAGGCTTTCGCCCGGATAATGCGTCAGGTCAAGCGCCACCATGAGAGAGTGGTGAGCCACAAGCCGAGGGACGCCAAGTAACTTGGTGCTGCCGGGCGGAGCACGGGCGCCGGGGGGTGGCACGCCGGGGATTGACAGGATCTCGCAAACACGGAGCTGTCCATGGCCCTGGCAGACTACCTGAGCACCGAGGCTATCTGCATGAACCTGGCGTCGGAGCAGCGCGACGCGGCGGTCCGCAGCCTGCTGCAGAGCCTGGTCGAGGGCGACATCATGCCCGCAGGGCTGCTGGAGGCGGCCGTTGAGGCCATTCTGGACAGGGAGAGCCTGGGCAGCACGGCCATAGGCCGGGGCATCGCGGTTCCGCACGCGCGTCTGGAACAACTGGAGGATATACTGGTGGCCTTTGGCTTCTCGGCGAAGGGGGTGGAGTTCAACTCACTGGACCGCCAGCCGGTGCACCAGATCTTCCTGGTCATTGCGCCCAAGAACCACACCGAGGAGTACGTGAGCGTGATGGAGCGCATCACTCGACTGGTGCAGAACGCGGACTTCCGGCGCTTCGTTGCGCAGACCTCCACTGCCGAGGAAGTGGTCGAACTGGTCGAAGAAATGGAGCAGTAGCAGGTGGCGTCCCGACGGGGCGCTGGGGTGGACAGATGGCTGAGACCGCAGAACACAGTACAGAGGTAGCGATCCCGAACCGGCTCGGCTTCCATGTTCGGCCGGTGCAGCGGTTTGCGGAGCTGGCGAAGGTCTTCTCCGCCGACGTGACCGTGGAGCTGCGCGGACGCGAAGTGCCCGGCAAGAGCGTGATGAACCTGATGAGCCTCGGGGGGCGGTCGGGCGACCGGATTCGCATCAAGGCCCGGGGCGACGACGCCCGCCAGGCCGTCGAAGTGCTGAGATTCCTGGCGGAGAACAGCTTCTTCGTCGAGGACGAGCTGGACCCGACCGAGGAGCCCCAGCGGCACATGGAGCGCCTGGCCCGGCTGGCCTCCTGCTTCCAGAGCGAGATCGTGGCGGTGGCGGATGGCGGCTGCGCCAACGCCAAGGAGCTCGAGGAGCTGCTGAAGCTTGAGCTGCGTCCCACTTCCCGTCCCGAGTTCCAGGTCCAGGGGACCGATGCCGAACAAGCCCGCCGGGTGCTCGACAACCTCGTCCGGCACTGCTTCTACGTGGAGGAGGAGCTGGTCAGGAGGGGGCGAAAGGGCAACTGAGCATGGAGACACGGCGTGGCATACCGGTCAGCCCGGGCATCTCCATCGGACCGGTGTTCCTCATGGAAGCGGAGGGGGTCCGCATTGCGGAGCACTTCATCCCCGAGGAGCAGGTCGAGTCCGAGGTGCAGCGCCTGCACTGCGCTATGGACAACTCCCTGCAGGAACTGCACCGGCTCACCGAGCACGTCTCCGAGACGGCGGGCAGCAAGATCGCCGAGATATTCAGCGCCCACGCGGGGATGCTGCGCGACCGGCACTTCCGCGACGAGTTCTTCGAGCGCATCCGCCAGAAGAAGTACACCGCCGAGTTCGCCGTCGCTCGCACCATGCGCCAGTGGCGCAAGGTCTTTCAGCAGGACGCATTCCTGACCAGCCGGGTGCCCGACCTGGACGACCTGGAGCGGCGGCTGCTGCGGAACCTGCTGGGCTCTCGGCGGGAGGAACTGGACACCCTCCGCAGCGAAGTCGTCCTGGTGGCCCATGACCTGGCCCCCAGCCAGGCCGCCGCCGTGGACCCCGAGCGGGTCAGGGGCATCGCCATGGACGTCGGCGGACCCACGGGCCACACCGCCATCATCGCCAGCGCCCTGGGCATACCGGCCGTGGTCGGACTGGGCAGCGTCAGCGCCGAGGTCACGGGCGGGGACACCGCCATCGTGGACGGGCACCGGGGGCTGTTCATCCTGGACCCCGACGAAGAGACGCTTCAGGCATACCGGCAGCGCCGCAGCGAGGTCATGGAGACGGAGCTGACGCTGCTGGAGGAGCTGCGCGACCTGCCCGCTGAGACCGAGGACGGCCGACGGGTCCGGATAATGGCCAACATCGAGTTCCCCCGCGAGGTAGCCCGCGCCGTCGAGCACGGCGCCGAGGGCATCGGGCTCTACCGCACCGAATTCCTGTTCCTGACCACAGAGACCGCCCCCACCGAGGAGCAGCACATGGAGGCCTACATGGAGGCCATCCAGCAGTTGGACGGGCGGCCCATCGTCATCCGCACCGTTGACCTGGCGGGGGACAAGTTCGGCGGCGCCGCCGAACTGGCCCACGAGAAGAACCCCTTCCTCGGGCGCCGCTCGATACGCTACTGCCTGGACCACCCGGAGATCCTGCGCGGCCAGCTCAGGGCCATCCTCCGGGCCAGCGCACACGGCAACGTCCGCGTTATGTTCCCCCTGGTCGCCTCGATGGAGGAGCTGCTGACCCTGAAGGGCCTGCTGAGGGAGCTGCGGGAGGAGTTCGACCGAGAAAGGCGGGACTATGACGCGGACATGGAGGTCGGCATCATGATTGAGGTGCCGGCGGCCGCCGTCTATGCCGACGCCCTCGCCCGCGAGGTGGATTTCTTCAGCATCGGCACCAACGACCTCATCCAGTACACCCTGGCCATTGACCGGGCCAATGAGCACGTGGCCCACATGTACCAGCCCCTGCACCCGGCGGTGCTCCGACTGATCAAGACCACTGTCCAGGCGGGACACGACAACGGCATCCGCGTGGCCCTGTGCGGCGAGATGGGCAGCGAGATCATCTACACCATATTGCTGGT
>CAYFVS010000316.1:0-4079 GCA_964346565.1 uncultured candidatus Brocadiaceae bacterium
TACCATGCGGGCAGGTTGGAGTAAAGCGGGGACCCGGCTCCGGCACCACGGGGATCTGGCGAGCTGACGGGGGAATTGACAAGGCCCTCTGCGCGGCTATATGATGAGCCCCAGCCGGACCCGCCGTCCGGCGGCAGCGTGTACAAGGAGGGTGTGTGCGTTGATATCGCAGATTCGCCCCCAGAACGACGTTACAGTGGTCGAGCTGGAGGGCCGATTGGACGCCTCCACGGCGCCCGACATGAAGGCGGAACTGCACGAGCTGATCGAGCAGGGCAGAATCCGACTGGTGGTGAACCTGGAGGCGTTGGAGTTCATAGACAGCGCCGGGCTGGGCGTGCTGGTAAGTTGCCTGCGCAGGGCTGTCGCCGAGGGGGGTGATCTGCGCGTAGCCGAGGTGCCCCCGTTCTGCCGATCCATCTTCGAGCTGACCCGCCTGACCCGCGTCTTCAGCGTAACCGAGTCCGAATCCGAGGCCATCGCGGCCCTTGAGGAACATGCGTAGGAGCACGCAAGCGGCCTCCGGCACAGCGTCCGAAGCCCGGTCCGGCGGGTAGAATGGAGAGGTCTGCGACGATGAACAAGAAGGTGCTCATAGCCGACGACGAGCCGCACATCTTGCGCTCGCTCGGGTTCGTCATCCGCAGGGCTGGATACGACGTGATGGAAGCTCGCTCCGGCGATGAGGCCCTGTCCATGATTCAGCAGGAGCATCCGGGACTGGCGTTCCTGGACATCATGATGCCCGGCATGGACGGCTACGAGGTGTGCCGGCGGGTCAAGGAGTCCGCGGAGCTGAGCGCGATGGAGGTCATCCTGCTGACCGCCAAGGGGGAGGTCAACGACCGGGAGATGGGCCTGGCCGCCGGCGCGGACGATTACGTCACGAAGCCGTTCAGCCCCAGCCGCGTGGTCGCGCAGGTGGAAGCCGCACTGGGGCCCGCGGAGAACTGACATGGCCAAGAAGCAGCAAGACAGTCGGGTGCGGGTCTGCGTGGTGGGGCCGCAGGTCGTCGCCAAGGAGGTCCCCGAGGAGCTGAACGGCCGCGACGTGGAGCTGATCGCCTGCTCCGAGCCTCAGGAGCTGCTCCAGAGCCTGTCCGACGCCGTGCCTGACGTGGTCCTGATGGAACAGAAGTACGCCGCCGGGGAGGAGAGCCTCCTGGAGCGCGTGCTGCACCGCTACCATAACATGCCCGTCATCGTCACCGGCAAGGACCCGGAGGTCGAGACGGTCGTCGAGTGCATCAAGAGGCGGGCGGAGGACTTCCTTCCCCGGGCCGAACTGGCCGACAGACTGCCCGGTGCGCTGCTGAAGGCGGCCGAGAACCACAGGCTGCTGGTGGAGGTCAACCGCCTGATCGAGGTTTACGACAAGGGCGGCGGAACGCTGGGCGAGATGGTGGGGGTCAGCCCGGCGATGCACGACGTTTACGACACCATCAAGAGCATCTCCAACACCACCGCGACGGTGATGGTCTGGGGCCCCAGCGGCACGGGCAAGGAGCTGGCCGCCCGGGCCATCCACACCCTCAGCCCCCGCAGCGACGGCAAGTTCGTGCCCGTCAACTGCGCCGCCATCCCCAAGGATCTGCTCGAGAGCGAGCTGTTCGGCCACGAGAAGGGCGCCTTCACCGGGGCCGACCGCCAGCGGATGGGCAGTTGCGAGCGGGCGGACAAGGGCACGCTGTTCCTGGACGAGATATGCGAGATGGACATGGGCTTGCAGTCGAAGCTGCTCCGCTTCCTGCAGAACCACATCTTCAGCCGCGTGGGGGGCACCGACCAGATCGAGGTGGACACCCGCGTCATCGCCGCCACCAACCGTGATCCCCTCGAGGCAGCCGAAGAAGGCGCCCTGCGCGAGGACCTCTACTACCGGCTGAACGTGGTGCCCCTCTACCTGCCGCCGCTGAAGGAGCGCCCGGAGGACATCCCCGTGCTGGCGGAGCACTTCCTCCGGATGATGTGCGACAAGTACTACAAGTATTTCTACGACTTCTCGGCCGACGCGGTGCGGCTGATGCTGGCCTACGAGTGGCCCGGCAACGTGCGCGAGCTGCGCAACACCATCGAGCGCATCGTCGTGCTGGCCACCACCGACCGGGTGACGCCGGACCTGTTCCCGAAACGAGTCCGCGAGGCCGCCGCGAAGGCGAAGGTGCCCGAGTTGCGGGTCGAGGAGGCCCTCGAGTACATCGAGAGTGCACTTCACGCGCCGGAGGCCGCCGGCGTGGGCGATGAGGATGTGCTGCCCTTCGTCGAGGTGGAGAAGCGGGCCATACTGGCCGCCGTAAGCAAGTGCAACGGAGACATCAGCAAAGCCGCCCGCAAGCTGGGCCTGAGCCGGGCCACCCTCTACCGCAAGCTGGACAAGTACGGCGTGCGTTGACGAGTCAGCGCGTCTCCTCAGCGAGCGAGCACAGCGCCGTGACCCCCTCCTCGATCACGCTGTCATCGGCCGCAAATGAGATGCGGAAGTGCGTGTTGCGCTCGCTGAACACGCTGCCCGGGATGACCAGGACGTTCCGTTCGATGGCCCGCCGGCAGAACTCCTGCCCGTCCCCGCCCGGCGCTTCGACGAAAGCATAGAACGCCCCCTCCGGCCTCTGCAGGTTGAACCGGTCCCGCAGCCCCTCGTACAGGATGTCCCGCTTGGCCTGGTAGGCGCGCACGTGCCGCTCCGGCGACATGCTCAGCGCGACCACGCCGGCGTACTGGGCGATGGACGGGGCGCAGACGAAACTGAACTGCTGAAGCGTGGTCATCTTGGCGATGAGCGGTTCCGGGCCGATGGCGTAGCCCAGCCGCCAGCCGGTCATGGCGCAGGACTTGCTGAACCCGTTGAGCAGGATCAGATCCTCGGTGAACGAGGCCGCGCTCGGACAGCGCCCCCCGTAGCAGAAGACCCTGTATATCTCGTCGCTGATCACGAACACTTCGTTCGCTGACGCCCAGCGGGTCACCTCCCGCATGTCTTTGTCCGGCATGACGCGTCCGGTGGGATTGCAGGGGCTGTTCAGCAGGAGGAGTTTCGCCTCGGCCGCGCCGGCCTCCTCCAGCCGCTCCGGGGTCAGGCGGAAGTCCGGGTAGGTGTCAACGTAGATGGGCTCCCCGCCCAGCAGCCGGCACAGGTGCTTATACATCACGAAGTAAGGGTCCGGGATGGCCACCCGGTCGCCGGGATTGATCAGGGCCATGAAAGCCAGCAGCAGACCGCCGCTGACGCCGCTGGTGATCAGGACGCTGTCGTGGCTGATGCCCGACGCGCGCTTCTCGTGCCGCAGCACGGCCCGGCGCAGCTCGGCCAGCCCCTGGGTGACGGTGTACTTGTTGTGGCTGGTCTCGATTGCGTGCATCGCCCGGGCCTTTATGGGCTCGGGCACGTCGAAATCGGGCTGGCCGATGCTCAGGTTGATCGGGTTTCTCAGTTGCCTGGCCAGATCGAAGACCTTCCGGATCCCGGAGGAGTCTATCCGGTCCATCCGGCCGGCGATGAGGGCCTCAACGTCCATGCATCGCGCCTCCCCTGGTGCCCGGGCAGACAGGGACCGCTCAGTTGGCCTGTTCGGCTTCCTCGGGGGTCGCCTGTTCGGTCGCCTCGGCTTCCTGCTCGGCTTCCTCCTGTTCCTCTTCCGCCGCTTCGAGCGCCCTGGCTCGCTTGGCGGCGGCGGCGGCTGCGCTCAGCTTGGGCCTGACCTTGGGCAGGCCGAAGACCGAGTCTTGCTCTGCGTCCCAGCGCTCGTCTTCCTCCAGGCGCTCGATGCGCTCAGAGCGCGTCAGGACGTTCCGCCGTCGCACCAGGCGGTTCTTCGGCTTCAGGCTCTTGTGCAGTGACATGGTCTCCTCCGGGTGATATACATGGGGTTGATCCGAACGAACTCCTACTCGGGACAGCTCCGCACACTCGCCGACCCAAAGGGGCTCTTCCCGGTGGCCGTCCTGTATCCCCTGAACCGGCGCACGAGCTGTTTGAGCGCGGGCGAATCCGGCTCCTCGGCCCGACCGACGCAAAGCGCCCACCGGCCATCGGACAGCTCCACGTAGTGGAAGGAACTCCTCCCGGCCAGTGTCCGCAT
>CAYFVS010000317.1:0-3357 GCA_964346565.1 uncultured candidatus Brocadiaceae bacterium
TCCTTCTCGGTGGTCTCACGCTCGGCCGGCGCCTCGGGCAGGGCGGGCGCCAGCAGGCTGCGCTCGGCGCTCTCCCGGCTGCGCACCATGTTCTCGATGCCCTCGATGCGGCTGATGCCCATCTGGAGCTCGGACTTCATCTGCTGAAGGATGGCGGAGACGGAGTTGTCGAAGGAGTTCAGCACGCTGTCCAGCTCGGCCTGGAAGGTCTTGCCCAGTGTCTCGCGGAACTCGTCCAGCCGGTCGAACAGGTTGGGTATGCGGTCCTCGACGTCCTTGACACGCCGTCGGAATCCGGCCACGCCCTCCTCAGCCTGTCGCACACGCCCGTCCAGTGCGCTGATACTGTCGGAAAGCGAGCCCGCTCGCTGCTCGATGCGCTCCTGCACGAGGTCGCCCTTCTGGTCCAGCTTCCTGGTCATACGCTCGTCGAGCTCCCGGGCGCGGGCGTCGAGCCTCTTCTCCATCCGGCGTTCCAGCTCGTCCAGTTCCCTGACCAGCCGGCGCACCTCGTCGGAGGCATCCCGTGCCGTTCGCAGCGCCCGCCTGGCCACGCCTTTGCTGCGGGCCAGCAGCACCTGCAGGACGACGAACAGGACCAGCGCACCGACACAGCCCCAGAAGATGACCAGAGCGCGAACGTCGCCGACACGGTGGATGTGGACCAGGTAGTCCCAGGCGGCCATTTGCTCCTCCCTTCGAGCTACGACTCACCAGGCCTCGGGGCCCGGGCCGCCGTATGCTAACGCAAGGTCGCACCGAAGGCAACTCACGGCGAAGGGACGTTCTGTCCGGGACCGGTCTGCTCGCGCTCCGCGGGGAATGCTCAGACCTCCGCGCCCAGCACGTGGCGGCCGTAGAGGCGGATGGCCTCCTCGGCGCGCCGCAGTTTGCGCAGTTGCTTGCGTTCGCTGGGGTTCAGGTTACGGTCCTTGGTGCTGAGAGGCTGCATCTTGCGCCGCACGGTTGCCAGACGGACCTTGACCAGGTTCTCCAGCTCCTCCATGCGGTGCTGGCCGGCTTCCTCGACCAGTCGGCCGCGTTCGCGGGCATCCAGGCCCTTGTCCCGGTAGGCGCGCTGGACTTCCCCCATGGTCTCCTGCTCGACCCGGTTGACGGCGGACGCGAGCAGGTCGAGTTCCTCGATGCGCCCGAAGGCGGCCTCGACGTCCCATCTCTCCGAGCGCAACGACGGCGTGGCGCCCGGCGAACCCGGGCCGTCGGCCTTCTCCCCCTTGCCGCTGAGTCGGCGAAGCAGCTTGTCCCGGTCCAGCTGGAGCTGGCCAGGCATGCCGGTCTCCTCCATGTCGGTGCCCTCGGCGATGGCGTCAATGTTGGCCAAAGGGACGTTGACCAGTTGCTTGCAGGAGGGGCAGCGGATGACGTTCCCGCCCTCGTAGGTGTCCTTTATCTTCAGTCGCTGGCCGCAGTGCTTGCAGTACCAGCGGATGTAGCCATCGCCCTTGGGGGACATCCGGGTGGTCCTTTCGCTCAGGCCCGGCTGCATTGTACGCTAACTGCCAGCCGAATCCAAGCCGTCCTTCAGAGCCAGCCGCAGCATGTTCAGCGCGTGCTTGGCCGCCCGGTCCTTTATGCGCCAGCGGTCCCCCCGCAGCTCCAGCCGCTGCACCTGCGTCCGCCCGGCGCCGGCAAGGGCGATGTAAACCAACCCGACGGGCTTCTCGGCTGTTCCACCGGTGGGACCGGCGATGCCGGTCGAACTGAGGCCCAGGTCGGCCTCCGCCAGGCTGCGGGCGCCCTCCGCCATGGAGCGAGCCACCTGGGGACTGACGGCACCGTGCTCCTCTATCTGCTTGGCCGGCACGCCCAGTTGGCGCACCTTCGCCGCGTTGCCGTAGGCAACCACGTCCAGCAGGAAGAAGCGCGAGATGCCGGGCACGTCCACCAGCATGTGCCCGATCAGCCCGCCGGTGACCGACTCCGCCACGGCCAGCGTCTTGCCGGCCCTGTCCAGCTCCTCGCTGACAGCCTCTGCAAGGGTGGCCACGCCCCGCCCCAACACCAGTTCCCCGAACCGCTCCTGCAGCATCCGGAAGTCCTGGTGGATCAGCTTCTCGGCCTGCGCCGGTGTGTCACCTCGGGCGCTGACGGTGACGGTTATGATGCCGTCGTTGACCGTGATGCCCAGGGTTGGGTTACGCCGGGGATGGACCGCGTCCGAGAGGCGCTCGTCCACCTCCGGTTCCGAGATGGGGAACAGGTGCACCGCGTCAACGCGCACGCAGCCCGGCGGGCCCAGCTCCTCCAGCAGGAAGGGCAGCACGTGGTCAGCGAACATGTGGCACATCTCAACCGGCACGCCTGGCAGGGCTACCACCCACTTGCCGTCCACCTCGCAGGCAAATCCCCGCGCCGTGCCACGGGGGTTGGGGAACACGCGGCAGTCAGCAGGCATGAGCGCCTGGGAAAGCTGCGAGGGGGTGGCCTCCCGGCCGAACTCGGCCAGTCTCCTCTCGACGTGCCGCCGGGATTCCTCGTGCTCGACCAGTTCCCTGCCGGCCGCCCGGGCAATAGCCCCACGCGTGCGGTCGTCGGCAGTCGGGCCCAGGCCCCCGCTGACAATCACCAGGCGGCCGTCCTCCAGCGCGCGCTCTATCTCCCGCGCCAGTGCGTCGGGCTGGTCCCCTACGGCGACCAGCCGCCGCACCTGGAACCCGTGCACACTCAGCCCGTCAGCCAGGAAGGCTGCGTTGCTGTCCACGATGCGGCCCAGGACCAGTTCCTGGCCGGTGGATATGATGGTGGCTTGCGGCGTCATTTCCCTTGGGTGCAAGCGCCGTCACGACTCCAGGCGCTCGACCAGTTCCCCCAGGTCACGGTGCAGCCGTTCGAGCTGGATCAGGACCTGCCCCCAGTCCGCCTCGCCCAGCACCCCACAAGCCAGGGTGGCTTTGCGCGGGCGCACCTTCAAGGTGTAGACCGCGCCTTCGCCCTCACGCAGATACGCGTAGTTCGCCATGCGCACGTAGCGCATCTCGGCGGCCAGGATGTCCACCTGCTCCTGTGGCTCGGCCACGTTTTCGTAGCCTACTGCGGCGCTTAACACAACGTAAGTCCGCCCGTCGGTCCGTGCCACCTTCACGCTAACCTCATGGTCGCCCAGCGCATAGCGGACCCATTCCTCGTCCGCTTCGCGGGTGGTATACCTGACGTGGATCTGGCCGGCCTTGATCGCCTCCGCCAGGGCGTCCACGCTCTCGAAGGTCTCCGGCAGCGCCTCGACGGGTTGTTCGGCAATCTCGCGCCGTTCGGCCAGCAACTCCTCGGTGGAGGGCTCTTCCAGCTCAGCAACCTGCTCCGCGAGTGCCAGTTCGGGGAACTCCTACTCCTCTTCCT
>CAYFVS010000318.1:0-15516 GCA_964346565.1 uncultured candidatus Brocadiaceae bacterium
GCGCAGAACCGCCCGCGCCTCGCCGCGCAGTTCGGGGAAGGCAATCAGAAGCACCAGGAAGTAAACCACTACACCACTCGCCACTTTGAGCCCCAGCCGCCCCGCCGGGGCCGCGGGCACTTCGCCCAGGAACAGGACCGCCGCCGACATGGCCGCCAGGGGCAGCACCAGCCGCCCCAGGTGCGCGGCCCACCTCCTGAGCACGCCGACCTCCAGGATGCGCCGCAGCCGTATGAACGACCACAGCGTGCAGGCGCTGATGGAGAGCGTCGTGGCGCCGGCGGCCCCGCTGATGCCCCACCGAACCGTCATCGGGTAGATCACCGCCGCCAGCACGCCGAAGCGGATGGCCTGCACCCCCAGGGAGATGCGCGGGTTGCCCGTGGCGAGGAACACCGGCCCGGTGGTCGCCCCCATGGCGCGCACCATCCCGTAGATGACCAGCACCTGAAAGCAGGGCACCATGGGCATGTAGCGCTGTCCGTAGACGACCCGCACCAGGTCCGGAGCCACCAGCAACAGCCCGATGCTGGCCGGCAGCACCAGCGCGGAGACGACCATCTGCACCCGCGAGAAGGCGCGCCCCAGGCGTCGGAGGTCGCCCTGCAGTTTCGAGAACGCAGGGAAGCTCACGCTGCTCAGCACGCGGGTGATCGTCTTCAGCGGCAGGATGCTCAGTCCGTAGGCCAGCGTGTAGTAGCCCAGCCCGGTCAGCCCGACCACCTTGCCCACCAGCGCGTCGTCGCCCTGGGTGCTCAGAAACACCAGGATGCCGCTGCCGGTCAGATTCAGCCCGAACCCGAGCAGCTTCCTGGTCTCCGCCCAGTCGAACACGGGACGGGGACGGTAGGGATGGACGACGTAGGAGGCGACCATCTGGATGCCCGCGGCCGCCACCTGGCCGATGGCAATGGCCCAGACGCTGCGCAGAATGAAGGCGACGACCAGCGTGACGGCGACGCCGGCAGCGTGGGTCGCCGCGAAGAACAGCTCGTGGACCCGGAAGTCGAGCTCCTTTCTCAGCAGGGCCAGCCCTATGTTGGTGAACCCGGCGAACAGCAGTCTCAGCCCCACAACGCGCAGGATCGGGCAGATGAGGGGGTTCTCGTAGAACCGCGCCACGTAGGGAGCGGCGAGAAACACAGCCGCGTAGAGCAGCACGCTGCGCACCAGGTTGATCGTCCAGGCGGTGTCTATGCTCTTCCTGCCCGCATGCTGTCGCTGGATGATGGCCGCGTCCATGCCCGTCCTGGTGAAGGTCAGCACCAGCGCCAGCAGGAAGGCGGCGATCCGCATGATGCCGAAGTCCGCCGGCACCAGCAGGCGCACCAGGATCACCGTCTGCACGAAGCCCAGCCCCGTGGAAACCCATTCGTTTGCCACCGTCCAGAAAGCGCCCCGCACGGCCTTCTGGCTGACCGAACCCTCGGCTCGCCACAGACCGCGCATGGAGCGCCCCACAGTTCGCCAGAGCCGCGAGAGTCTGCCGTGTCCAGAGGGCATCCGGGTTCCCTCTACTGTCTGGTTTCCCACAAACGGCGCCTGAACATGCCCACAACCAGCAGCGCCGCACAGGCCAGGCCGGCCCCGAGCGCGTTGCGCCCCAGGTCGGCCACGCTGCCGCCGCGCGCCGGGACGAAGCACTGGGCCAGTTCCATCAGCGCGCCGAAGGCCACGGCGGCGGCCGCTCCGAACGCCAGGGCGGCCCACATGCCCCGCCCGCGTGCACGCAGCGCAGCAACCCACAGCCCGGTCAGCAGCATGTAGGCGGGCACGTGGAGCAGGTCGCTCAGGGCGCGCCCCGACGCGGTGGCGGCCAGCGGCGACTGCGCTCCAACCGGCACCAGCGAGCCGCCGGTCAGCAGGATGCTGTAGCCGACGAGCGCCCCCGCCCAGAGCGCCCGGCGGCCGGCGTCCACTTCGGCTTCTGCCCTTTCGGTGTTCATCCGATCAGTCGTATCAACAGGTAAAGGGCGGGGACGCTGGCAAGCTCGGCGGCCAGCACGTACTTGCTGTCCGAGAGTCGGAACGCACGGGGCAGTTCCCGCTCGTCGCCTTCGTAGATGGTCCGCAGCGCAGCCACCAGGCTGAACATGATGTAGAGCGGCAACAGATAGGTGCGGCTCAGGAAGAAACCGGCCGACAGGAAACCGACCAGGGCGGGCACGGCCGCCCCGCCCATGCGCGCGAGCTGCTGGGCCTCCTCGTCCTCGCCCGCCCCGGCATTGGCCAGAGCCCATCCGTCCTTCAGCGTGGCCATCACCAGCCCCAGCCAGAAGAAGTAGCCGAACAGGCCCAGCTCCGCCCAGCAATGGACAAACGAGTTGTGGGCCACCAGGCCCGGCTCGGAGAACTCCATGAACCGGCCGTGCCCCGCGCCGAACAGCGGCCAGCGCTTCAGCATGTAGTTGCCCTGGCCCCAGGCGATGATGCGCCCGCGGGCGGCCCCTTCCTCCGCCGTGATGCTGCCGATCCGGGACGGACCGAGTGCCACCAGAGCGACCAGGGCAACAGCGGCCACCGCAACGCCGACTTTCCTGCTGCGGAAGTTCACCACTGCGTAGACCAGCGTCATCACGCCCAGCGCCAGCCAGCCACCCCGCGAGTTGGTCAAGTAGATGCAGTAGACGATGGGCACGGTGGCGGCCAGGCTCAGCACGCGAACCGCCGCCCTCTGCCCGCGCCTCAGCACGGCGCCGAACAGGAAAGGCAGGATGGTCACCAGCATCAACGACAGGTCGTTCGGATCGTGGAAGATGCCGAACCCCCGCACGCGCACCATATCGTCCCGCACGACGGGCATCGCGCCGCCGAACCCCACCCCCGTGCGCGCCTGCATGATGCCGTGCGCCGACATCACCAGGCAGCCCAGGACCATGACCAGGATGAGCACCCGGGCCCGCCGGACCGAGGAGATCAGGCTGGCCACCAGAAGATAGAGCAGCGCCACCTTCCCGAAGGTCTGGAAAGAGGCCACGGTAGCGGCGAAGTAGGTGTGGCGAACGTGGCTCATCACCACGGCGAGCAGAAGACCGAGCATGAGCAGGTTCTGCGGAGCGTCCCCCGGGTGCCACTTCCTGGCGGCGGCCCCGGCCACCCAGGCCACGGCCGCCACCCCCACCACAACGTCCAGCACAGGGAACCCCTGCATCCAGGCAAGCCATTCCTGGGGGCGGATGAACAGAACGGCCGTATAGACCAGCAGCGCCGTGTAGGCCAACCGGGCTCACCTCTTCGCTCGCTTCGTCGCCGCTCGCCGCGACGCGGGGCCGCGGCGTGCTCGACATCGCAGCAAAGCACGTGCCCCGCTCTCCCGTCCTGCGGCGGCTCCGGGCTGCCCTGTGCAGCGTCATGAGCGCCGACCTGGCCGCACAGGCCCGGCTGTGTGTGCGGAGGAATGGACACACGTGTGTCACTTTTTCAACACTCAAGTGGGTCCAACAGCCTTTGCCGGGTCGCCAAAGGCGGGCGCGTTCGGGACAGAGACAAACCGCCACGAGTTCGCCCGCCACGGACGCATTCGGGGAGCCGTGTACAGGGGCGCCCACGTGAGCCAGTCCCCGTGTTGGGCGCTGTCAACACGGCCCCCACCGGCAGTCCCCGGACAGCGGCGACATCCATTGCCTGAGCGTGAACTACTCGCCCTGCGGCGACGGTTTCTCGCTGCACATGGAACCTGGTGGGGCTGGCGCACAACTGCAACCTGAAGTGGACGTTCGCCCCCTTCTCCCCCGACGCCGACGCCAGCGCTCCGGAGCCGGGCACGCTGGCCCTCCTGGCCGCCGCCCTGGCCGGCGCATTCGCATGGACCCGCCGCTGGCGGCAGGTCCGGCGGCGCTGAGCTGCCCTCCGACGCGCTCCTGCGCTTGCGGTCTGCCTGTGCCGCGCGGCGTAAGGCAGCCGCTGGATTGTCGCTTTCTCGACACAGGAGTGTCCACCCGACTGGACACGCCCGGCCGTGCGGGGTTCGCCGTTGGGGGCGGGCGACCTGGCGATGGCGCCCCGTGCACGGCCCCACCGGCCCCCTGCGGGGACCCTCGGCGTGGCCGGACGCAGGGCCGGAGGCGGCACGTGCTTTGCATTAAGGCTGGTTCCGTCGGGCGCGGGTTGAGCGTCCGTGTGACCTTTCCACCGTCTTGAGGGGATTGCGAAGATGCGGTCAGGGATTGCCGTCTTGGCCCTTGGCGCGCTGATGCTTGCGCTGGCCGGCGGATGCGCCGCGGAGAAGGTGATGCAGATCAACGAACGGCTCACCTCGCTGCAGGCCGTCTCCAAGAAGCCACCCGACGCCACCTACGTCGTGGACCCGCCGGACTCCATCCAGGTGGAGATCTTCAATGAGCCGGAGCTGAGCCGCACCGTCCAGGTACGCCAGGACGGCCAGGTGACCCTTGCCCACGTGGGCGAGGTGGAGGTGGCCGGCCTCACGCCGATCCAGATCCAACAGAAGCTGGCGGAGGCATACAGCCGCTTCTACAAGGAGCCGGAGATCCTGGTCACCGTCGCCGTCTACCGGAGCAAGCACATCTACGTCTACGGTGAGGTGGGCGCGGAGGGCACCCAGGCCTACACCGGCTACCAGAAGGTCTCCGACGCAATCGGAGACGCCGGTGGCATCACCTGGCGGGCGGCGTCGAGCCGGGTCAGGGTCATCCGCGGCGACCCCCACGATCCAGAGATCTACATGGTGGACCTGGACGAGCTGGTCTTCGAAGGCGACACTCGGCAGGACGTGTCCCTGGCGGAGGACGACGTGGTGTACGTGCCGCCGAACGTGCTGGCCTGGATCGGCTACCAGATGGACAACCTGCTGTTCCCCTTCCGGGGCGTGCTGGGCGTGTTGAGCACGACGCAGATCATAAGCGGCGATTAGGCGGGATACGATGTATCTGGAGCACTTCGGCCTGGAACAGTTCCCCTTCAGCACAGCGCCCGACCCGCGCTTCTACTACCCCAGCGCCAAGCATCGGGAGGCACTGGCGATCCTGCTCTACACCATCCGGCAGCACAAGGGGTTCGCGCTGGTCTCCGGCGAAGTGGGCTCGGGCAAGACGATGCTTTGCCGCGCGGCGCTGGAGCGGCTGGGCGACGACGTGCGCCCCGCCATGCTTGTGCACACGCTGTTGACGCCGGAGGACCTGCTGCGCGCGGTGCTGGTGGAGTTCGCAGTGGCGCCGCCCAGCGACTCGAAGGCCGACCTGCTGCACGCGCTGAAGCAGTTCCTGCTGCGCTGCCACGCCGCCGGCCAGGCGCCCGTGCTGATACTGGACGAGGCGCAGGACCTGTCCATCGAGGCCCTGGAGGAGGTCCGCCTGCTGGGCAACCTGGAGACCTCCACCGAGAAGCTCCTGCAGATCATCCTGGTGGGCCAGCCGGAGCTGCGCCGGGCCATCGGCACCGACCAGTTGCGCGCCCTGGACCAGCGCATTGCCGTGAGGTTCCACCTCGGCCGGCTTTCGGACCCGGACGTGGACGCCTACATTGACCACCGGCTGCGGCTGGCTGGCGCCGGAGAGGCGGAGCTGTTCGCCCCGGACGCCAAGCAGGCCGTCTGCGCGGCGTCGGAAGGCATCCCCCGGCTTATCAACGTCATCTGCGACCAGGCGCTCTTGCAGGCATACGTGCAGGACGAGCGGAACGTCAGCCTGCAGACGGTCCGAGCGACGATAGCGGACATCGAGGGCTACTACATGGACCGGACGGCCGAGCCCTCCGAGCCCGAGACGGACCCACCGCAGCGGCAAGACGAACCGGCCGAACCCGAAGCCGGCGTCGCCAACGACGGGCCGCCGCAGTTCGGCACGGGCGGGGAGCTGGCCGAGGCCATCGGCGCCGGGCGGCTGGCGTTGCGGTTCAGCACCGAGGGCCCGCGCGGCACCTTCGCGCGCTACGCATTCGGGCAGCTGTTGGTCAACGTCACGCTTGCGCAGACGGGGCGCAGGAACTACGCCGCCCTCGTCTCGGACATGTCCGGCTGCGACCCGCAGTGGCGGCCCGCCCTCGAGCAGGCCGCCCCGCAGCTCGGCTACGAGCCGGTGCGCGGGCGCGCCTACATCCGGCGGGGCGCGCAGAGCTGCACGCTGAAGCTGAGACGAAACAGCCTGGGGCTGGCCTCCGCCACCGGCCCCGAGAAGTACCTGGTGGCGCGCACGGTCCGGCACTTGCACGCGGAGTTGTCGGCCCTGCTGAGGGCGGCCGGACGGCTCAAACCCGGCCTGGCGCCTTTGGCGGGCATCGGCGCGCCGACCGGAGCGGGCGATGAAGGGACCGAGCACGGGCGGAATATCGCTGCACTGAACTGCCCCCGATGTGGTAGAATGCTCAAGGTGCACATCGATGAGGCCGGCCGGTCCGGCTTCTGTCCGGGCTGCGGAGGGGCCGTGTGGGTGCCGGCCGGAGTCTTCAGGACCGCCCTGCCGGCAGGGCCGCCCCAAGGGGAACGACGGGAAGCTGAGCCCACCGCCGTGGGCGCAGAGCCGGTGGAAGGCGAACCGGCGCAGAGCAAGCAATGACACCCGCGTCGCTCGGTTGTGGGGTTGATTCGTGCAATCGGAGAGAAACCTGAACGATGGCAACTAAGGCGATTTCGGTGCGCGACTACCTGCGCACGGCGTTTCGGAGGAAGTGGGTCCTGCTGATACCCGTCCTGCTCGGGCTGGCAATCGGCGCACTTATGGCGGGCCCGTTGCGCGAGCTGATACCGCCGAAGTACCTGGCCGAGGCATGGGTGTTGCGCAAGGACATGTCGGTTCTGCGCAGCGCGCCGTCCTCCCTGGTCTCGCACGACATACCGAGCATCCCGCTGGAGGTGTTCCGGGCCGAGATCCTGACGCCCACCATCCTGGACCGCGTCTTGATCAAGACCAAGCAGGACGTGGACCTGGAGACCCCGGCCGACTGGCAGAGCAAACACCAGGAACTGCGCAGGGCGGTCAGTCTGCGCGCGCAGGGCAGAGGCCGGGGGCAGTACCTGATTGCCATACAGGTGCTGCACCGGCAGCCGGGACTGGCCCAGCAGATCGCCAACGCGGTCGCCGACACCTACGTGGAGCGCAGCGTAGAACTGCGGCGCAGGCACGGTCAGAACGCCGTCAGCTTCTTCACCGAGGAGGAGGGCGACTACCTGACGAAGCTCCGCGAGGTAGAGCAGCAGTTGGACCAGTATCACCAGGAGCATTTCGCCGACCTGCCCGAGGTGAAAGACGGCATACAGAACCGGCTGCTGTCGCTGCGGATCGAGAAGGCGGCGCGCGAGCGGCAGCTCAGCGAGGCCACCAGGGGCCTCGAGGAGGTCGAGACGCAGCTCGAGGAGGTGCCCCCCCTGGTGAAGTCGGAGGTGACCACCGCGCCCAACCCGCGCGTGGCAGACCTGGAGGACACGATAGCCGCAGGGGAGAGGGCCCTGGACCGCCTGCTGAGCGAGTACACCGAGGAGCACCCGGACGTGGTGAGACTGCGCCGGGACATCGCCTCCCTGAAGGAGCAACTTGCGGAGGCGCCGCAGCGCCTGGACGGCACCGAAACAGAGATCATCAACCCCGTCTATCAGGAGCGAGTGACCCAGAGGCTTTCCCTCAAACAGGACATCCGCGCCCACGAAGCGGCGCTGGCGGCCGTCGAGGCGCAGATAGCCGCCGCCCAGGGCGAGCTGGTGGAAGTCGCCGACGACGAACAGGACTACCGGCAGCTCGTGCGCAAACAGCAGGAGTACTCCCAGCTCTACAGCCAATGGAGCAACAGCCTGAACCGCGAACGGATCAACCTGGCCGTCGCCGACGAGGAGTACGGGCGCCACGTGGAGATCCACACCCGGGCCCTGAAGCCCGCTATACCGATCCGGCCGGACACCTGGAAGATCGCCGTGACCTGCCTGGTGGCCGGCCTGGTGGCCGGCCTGTCCCTGACCGGTGCGCTGGAATACTGCGACCACTCGTTCCGGAGCATGGAGGACGCCGCCGGCTTCCTGGAGATGCCCATACTGGCCAGCATCGCTCAGATCCCGAGCGCCGGGTCCTGGACCCGGCGCCGGCGCCGACTGCTGGCCGTGACGACTCCCGTCGTGGGCCTGCTGGAGACAATGGGCAACCAGTTGAACAAGTTCCTGGAGAAGCTGACCGGCTAGTGCCGGGCGCGGCCCCGAGATGCCGTTATGAGGTGAACAACCGATGCCTGAGGAAGGTAAGTTCTCGCGTGCCATGGACAAGGCCGGGGCCGGCGGCGAGCTGTCCCCCGATGCCAGGCGACCCGAACCGGAAGGTCCGCCGCTGGCCGACGCCGAGCCGGACGGCATCCGCCGCGTCACCGGGCGCTCCGGCCCGCCTCGGGAGTCCGTGGTCATGCACGTGGACAGGGGCGCCGAAGCGGCCACGCAGTTCCGCTCCCTCCGCGCCCGCTTGCTGGCCCTGAACGACGGCAATCCCCCGCGCGTTCTGACCATCTCGTCCGCCACCCGCGAGGAGGGCAAGACGACTGTCGCGCTGAACCTGGCCGTGGCCCTGGCCGAGGTGGCCGACGGTCGCGTGGTCGTGGTGGACGGTGACCTGGCCGCGCCGGGACTGCATCTGGTGGCCAACGTGGAGCCCGACACCGGGTTGAACGACGTACTGGCGGGCGACCTGGAGCTGGACGGCAACGTCTACGAGACCGCCATGGCCGACGTTGACATCATCCCCGCCCGGCCCGTCGCGCCGGACCGTTCCTCCGACGGCAAGCTGGTGCGCCGCTGCCGGGAGTTGCTGCGCAAGCTGCGTGGGCACTATGCTTACGTGCTGGTGGACACGCCGCCGGTCATCGCCTCCAGCCACGCGGTCATCTTCGGCAGGAGCAGCGACGGCGTCCTGCTGGTGGCCCGGCTGGAGCAGACGCCGCGGGAGGCCGTCAGGCGAGCCGCCCACGAGCTGACCAGCTCCGGCGCAAAGGTACTGGGCTGCGCACTGACCCATCGCCAGCACCACGTGCCCGACTTGATCTATCGGTTCTTCGGCATCCCACCCGCTTATTATTATGGCTACAGCCGACGCAAGCACGGGAAGGCGAGATCCAACGGCAGGAGCGGGCGCGAATGACCGGGCGACCCTTCGGGCATGTGTCCCGGCCGCGGCCGGGTGCGTTATCCCGGGGCCTGAGGGGAACTGCCGACGAGGCAAGCACAAAGTGAGGAGGTAACGATGAGTGCTGCGGGCTGGGTGGTCCTCGTGGGGCTCGCCATCCCCATCTACAGCTACCTGCTCTATCCGGTGATCCTGTTCTTCCTCGCTTCCGCAGTGCAGACCCTGCGGGACCTCTACTACCTTCTGAGCCGCCGCGAGCGCCGGATCAAGAGCGAAAGGGTGCCCGCCGTCAGCATCATCATCGCCGCCTACAACGAAGAGGAGTACATCGGGCGGACCCTCAGCCACTGCCTGGCCTTGAACTACCCCGCCGGCCGGCTGGAGGTGATCGTCGGCTCGGACGGCTCCCGCGACAACACCGTCCGCACGGCCCGTCACTACGAGCGCGAGGGCATCCGCGTGATCGAGTTCCCCTACCGGCGAGGCAAGTTGCCGGTGATGAAGGACTGCATCCAACGCAGCTCGGGGGAGATACTGGTCTTCTGCGACGCCAACACCATCCTCGAACGCGACGCTGTGGCCAAGCTCGTGCGCCACTTCGACGAACCCGACGTGGGCGCCGTCTGCGGGGAGCTGAAGTTCCTCTCAGAGGACGGCGAGCTGGGCGAGGAGGGCATCTACTGGCGCTACGAGGTCATCCTGAAGATCCTTGAGAACCGTCTGAATGCCGTCCTGGGTGCCAACGGGGCGATCTACGCCCTGCGGCGCGACCTGTGGCCCGAGGTGCCGGACAACTTGATCACCGAGGACTTCGTGATCCCCATGAAGGTCCGACGACAGGGGCACAGGGTCGTCTACGACCCGGAGGCGGTGGCCACCGAGGAGCCCTCGGCCTCCCTGACCGAGGAGCTGCGGCGCAAGATGCGCATAGGGGCGGGCAACGTGCAGGCCCTGCGTCATTGCGCCGGCCTGCTGCTGCCGTGGCGGGGTTTCGTGGCGTTCTCGTTCTGGTCGCACAAGGTTTTCCGCTGGCTGACGCCCTTCCTGCTCGCTGCTGCTCTGGCGGCCAGCTTCGTGCTGGCGAGGCAGCCGGTCTGGCAGCTCGTGTTCGTGGTGCAGTTGGCTCTCTACGCGGCGGCGGTGATGGGCGGACTGCTGCGGCTGACCCGGGCCAGGGCCGGGCCGCTGGGCGCCGCCTGGTACTTCCTGGCCGTCAACCTTGCCCTCGCGGTTGGAGTGCTGCGGGGAGCCGTGCGAGCCCAGAAGACCACCTGGCGCAAGGCGGGCCGCCGGCCGCTGACCACGAGGAACGAGGAATGAGCGCTCTGTGGGCCCTGGCCGCCGCGGCCTGTCTGGCCGGGCTGGCCTGTCTGGCCGTTGCGATGCACAAGGCCCGCCGCGCCAACGCCGCGCTGTGGCTGCCCGCCTACCTGCGGGGCGACTGGGCGGGGCGCCGGGGCCGGCGCGCTTCCGAAGAACCCGTGCACGTCATGTTCTGCCTGGCGGACCACTTCGAGCCGGCGCTGGGCGACGCGCCGCCGGCGGATCAGTTGCGTCGGGTGCGCCGATGGACGGAGCGCTACTCCCAACTGGTGGACCCCTTCCGGGATGCGGACGGCCGCGCGCCCAGGCACACCGTCTTCTACCCCGCCGAGCAATACCGGGAGGAGAACCTGGAAGCCCTGGCCCCGCTGGTGCGGGCGGGACTGGCAGAGGTGGAGGTGCACCTGCACCACGACGGCGACACGGCGGACGGCCTGCGGCGGAGCCTGCAGCGGTTCGTCGCCCGGCTGCGGAGCCACGGATACCTGGGCGAGCATGAGGATGGGGGCGGCCCGCGGTTCGGTTTCGTGCACGGGAACTGGGCCCTGGACAACTCCCGGCCCGACGGCCGCTGGTGCGGGGTGAACGACGAGCTGGCCGTCCTGCGCGAGTGCGGCTGCTACGCAGATTTCACCTTGCCCTCGGCTCCCTCGCCCACCCAGACGCGCCGGATCAACTCCATCTACTATGCCACCGACGACCCCGGGCGGCCGAAGTCACACGACGACGGGGAGCAGGTGCAGGTGGGCGGCGCTCCGGAAGGCGACCTGATGATCATCCAGGGGCCGCTCTGCGTGCGCTGGCCGGGCGGGAAGCTGGGCGTGCTGCCCCGTCTGGAGAACGGCAACCTGGCGGGCGGGGCCCCTCCCACGCCCCGACGCGTGCGGGCGTGGCTGCGCACGCGCGTCTGCGTGGCCGGGCGGCCCGACTGGGTGTTCATCAAGGTGCACACGCACGGCTGTGATGAGACGAACTGGCCCGTGCTGCTGGGCGAGCCGATGCGCCGAATGCACCGCTCGCTGGCCCGCCTGTGTCAGCGGGAGGTCGGGCGTCGGTTGCACTACGTGACCGCCCGGGAGATGTACAACATCGTCCGGGCCGCCGAGCGCGGCCTGACCGGCGATCCCGACCGCTATCGCGACCTGGAGATCCTGCCTCCCCCTGCGGCCGGGACCCACGAGGCACCCCGGCCCCGTGAAGCGGGAGCGCAACGGTGAATGAACCGCCCTCAGCCGCACCAGTTCAGCGTGGCCGGCGTCGAGCCGTCCTGTTAGGGGCGGCCCTGCTCCTGGCCGGGGTCGCCTTCTGGTGGACGTTCCGCTGGATGATGATCCGATGGGACCAGGCGGGCGGCTACTACAGCCACGGCTGGCTGGTGCCGCCGATCAGCGCCTTCCTGCTCTACCGCCGGCGCAGGGAGATCGCCGCCTGTCCGGTGCGCACCTGGCCCCGGGGGCTGCTGGTGCTGGTGCCGGCGCTGCTGGTGCATCTGCTGGCCAGCGCGTGGCAGGTGGGGTTCCTGTCCGGCTTCGCGCTGCTGGGCACGCTGGCCGGGCTGGTGCTCACGCTGCTGGGCCCACAGATGCTGCGCGTGGTCGCCTTCCCGCTCATCTTCCTGGTGTTCATGGTGCCCGTGCCGTCGGTGCTGATCGAGAAGGCCAGTTTCCGCCTGAAGATGGTCGCCGCCCGGCTGGCGGTCGCCTTCCTGGACCTGGCCGGGCTGGCGGCCGTCCGGGAGGGAAGCTACGTGCACATCCCGGCCGGGACCGTCGTAGTGGACGACGTCTGCAGCGGGCTGAAGTACCTGATCGCACTTGCCGCCTTCGGGGCGCTCTACGCGCACATCTCCCCCCTGAACCGGCCCCGGAAGGCGCTGCTGTTCCTCCTCTCGCTGCCCATTGCTTTCGTCGCGAACGTGGTGCGGGTCATCCTCATGCTGGTGGTCGCCTACCGCTGGGGGCCCGAAGCGGTGGAGCGATGGTACTTCCACGAGCTGTTCGGCTTCGCGCTGTTCACCACGGCGTTCCTGTTGCTTTTCGCCGCCGAATCCGCGTTCCTGAAGAAGGTGGGCGTCGACCGCTGGGCCCGTGCTTCGGGCGATGAGAAGGGCCGGGCCGCCCCGCCCGCGGTGCCCCGCCGGCAGCCCGTGGGCGCACCAGGCGCAGCCGTCCTGTGCCTGGTTGCCCTGGCCGCTGGGGCCTCCCTCTACGTGTCCTGGCCCCGGCAGACGGCGGAGGCGACGGAGGTTCTTGCCCGCGTGCCGCACCGGCTGGGGGAGTGGCGCGGCGCGGACAAAGCCCTGGCGGACCGGGTCTATGAGATCCTGGGCACCGAGGACGTCCTGTCCCGCGTGTACCGGAACGGCCGCGGGGAGCAGGTGCAGATGCTCGTGGTGCTGGCCCGGCAGGTGCGCCGCCGCACGCACCCCCCCGAGCAATGCCTGGCCGGCGAAGGGTTCCGCATTACCGCTTCGCGTGACCGCTCGGTGAGCCTGCCGCTCAACGGTGAGCGCCGCAGCGTCAAGGTGCGAGAGCTGGCGTTGGACCACAACCGAGGTCGGCGCCTCACCTGGTACTTCTACAAGAGCGGCCCGGCCTTGAGCACGAGCTACTGGCGCCACCAGGCCGGCGTAGCCCTGCGCAAGTTGGGCGATCCCACCGCCGCCGACGTGCTGGTGCGAGTGGGCGCGCCAGTGGAGGGGGGGGACTTCGCGGGCGCCCGGGCCGTTCTGGCCGGCTTCCTGTCCGACGCTCTCCCCCCGCTGATGGAGCATCTTCCGTGAGCCCACAGCGGGCGGTGATGTCCGCCCGGCTTGCCCGCTCTCGGCAGGAAGTGTTGGGTTTGCTCAACACGGTGCATAAAGGCGGCAACACACACCCACGACCACGCCGAGAGGCGCTTTGCGGCCGGGCGTGCATGTCCCTGCGCGTAAAGCATTTACGCCGCCCGCCCAATCCGCTCTCCTGACCTCCCGCGCGGTACACCCTTTGCCCCTATGTGGGATACCTTCTGAGGGTGGGGTGTCACTGCATGCCGGAGCCGGCTTCCATTACTTTGCTCGGGACGGGCTGCGTGGGGCTGGCCTTGCGGTTCCTGCAGCGGAAGTACCACGTCGCCAAACCTTACGTGGAATGGGTGGGGGCGCTGCTGATGTTGGTGCTGCTCAGTCCCGCCATCGGCGTGTGCGCGCTGCTGGTTAAGCTCACCTCGAAGGGGCCGGCCTTCTACGTGCAGGAACGCGTCGGCCAGCACGGGCGCATCTTCAAGCTGATCAAGCTGCGCACCATGCACGCCGATGCGGAGGCGGACAGCGGGCCGGTCTGGGCCGAGGGGGATGACGACCCCCGGGTCACACGCGTGGGGCGGATTCTGCGCAGGCTCCACCTGGACGAGCTGCCTCAGCTTGTGAACGTCCTGCGGGGGGAGATGAGCCTGGTCGGCCCGCGCCCCGAGCGGCCGTACTTCGTCAACCAGTTCGCCGGGCGCATCCCCGAGTACGAGCGTCGCCTCAGCGTCAAGCCCGGCATCACGGGCCTGGCCCAGGTGCGCACAGGCTACGACCGGACGGTGCGCGACGTGCGCCGCAAGCTCCGGCTCGACTTCACCTACATCCGCCGGATGTGCTGGTGGGTGGACTTCGTCATCCTGTTCGACACAGTGGTCAAAGTCTTCACCGGGCCGGGCCACAGGCAAGAAGCGGCCGGCCGAGGCACCGTTCAGGTGAAGGCAGACCGTGGCAACTCATGACAACCTGTTCGCCCCGTGTGGGGCAGCTCTAACCGGTTAGGGCTTAGCAAGGAGGAGCAGATGAGAAAGTTCATTGGATTAGCTGTGGTGGCGGCGCTGCTGGCCAGCCTGGCCGCGGCGCCTGCCGGGGCGACGACGTTGCCTCTGGGTGTGGCGCTCAACGGTAACCTGAAGGACTTCTCGTCCGTATGGGATACCAGCAACGGAGGCGACGGCAACCCCCTGGACGTGGGCGAGGCGATCCAGCTCGGTGATGAGCAGCGCGCAATCTTCACAGTGTCCAGTCTGTTCTTCGGCGCCCTTGGCCCCGGAGACCCGACCGGAACTGACTTCATCACCGCTGGAGGCCCGGTGGGAACGTACTCCAACAGCTCCCTGACGGGGCTGCTGTACGACGTGGATTACCGCGCCGCCGTCGTGGAGTCCACAGGGCTGACCACGTACTGGACCGCGGGCACTCGCTACACGAAGGGCGTCGACTGGGTTGACACCTACACCAGGGGCTTCCCCGCCGTGCATACGCTGGCGGGCTACGGCGGCATCGTGGTCATATACGCGGACGATACCGTGGACTGGAATCCCGCCACCAGCGGAGGCGACTCAGCCTGGTCGGCCGGGACCGGTCCTGCTCTGGGGGCCGCGCTCCCCACCATGAGCGACGAGTATCCCACGGTAGCCGACATTCCCGGCGCGTCCGCTATACCAGTTGGTGATGCGAGTCCGTTCCTGATACTGGCCCTTACGCCAATACCGAGCATCATCCAGACACTGGACGCGGCGCGGTTCTCGGGTCTGACCGCCAGCGATGTGTTTATCGAGGAGAAGTTCACTTCTGCCACTCCTGATCCCGGCGGCATCACCGGCGGAGCTACCGGGTTTGCGTTCGCGAACGTGCTTGGCGGGGCTTTCGCGCCCTTCATGGCCACGAACGTGTTCGGGCCCGGATTGGACGTCCGCTTCGACTTCGACGTGAAGTTCGTGACTCAGAAGTTGCAGGCGAACGGCTGGCTGGGCGAGAGCGAAGACCCTGTCGGCTTCGCCACGATTCCCGAGCCGACCACCGTGTCGCTCCTGGTCGTTGGGCTGCTCGGGCTTGTCGGCCTGCGGAAGAGGGATCAGGCGTAGAAAGCGCTGCTACGTCCGTCTGGCTGAGGGCCTCGTGCACACCGCGAGGCCCTCGGTCTGTCTGCGCACAGCGCACCGGGACCTGATAGCGGACGCAAGGCGGGCGAACCCATCGCAGTTCAATACTGGTAGAGCGCGCAGCACCTGCCGCAGATGGGGAGCAGCTTCTTGCGCAGCTCCTGGCGGAAGCTCCGGTAGCGGTCTCCGTTCCACAACTGGCTCAGCGGCGTCTGGTGGACGTTGCCGACGATGTAGTCCGGGAAGTCTATGC
>CAYFVS010000319.1:0-2366 GCA_964346565.1 uncultured candidatus Brocadiaceae bacterium
AACTTCACCTCGAGCATGTCTGAGGTGATGCGGGTGTCGGCGGGGATCGCCTCTTTCGCCTGCACCACCGGCACCGTGTCGCCGCCGCTGCCGCTGTCAGCGCTTCTCACCGCCACGAAGGCGATGATGGCGGCGATGGCGGCCAGGAGCACACCCAGGTAGAAGACGTACCGCTGCCTCTTGTCTCCCCGTGGCTTCGCTACCGTCTGTCCTGCCATTTCTCCTCCTCCTTTTCCGCAGAAGGTCTGTTCTCAAATCCGGATTACCGGAGATAATTCCTCTATTCCACCAGAGCCACGATTACCGGCGCGAAGGGGTTGTTGGATGACTGGCTGAAGTCGAACTTCCACGCGGGAGTGCCGCCCAGCTCTTCCAGGAGCAGGAAACCCCAGGCGATACCGGTCTCGGTGACCGGCGGGTCGCCGTAGCAGTCGCCGTCGTGGAGGGGGGGACAGCGGTCCCAGCCGGCGATGTAGAAGTTGGCGATGCCGTATACGTCGACCGACTCAAAACCGCTCGACGGGAAGTCCTTGATGATGGCCAGCACCACCAAACGGCCCGGACAGGAGTCCGCGTTGCCCAGCGCCTCGTCGTAGGAGCTGGCGTCGCAGTCCGTGTAGGGCTCCACCTCGTCGTATCTGTCGGCGCGGTCACTCAGGGCCTTGTCCGTGTTCGTACCCAGGTTGCCGGTCTGGATGTCGCAGTCCAGAGTGGGGTTATCGGGGGTGACGACCTGCGAGTCCGAGTTGCAGGCGTTCTCACCCTGGCTGCCACACTCATTCTCGATAGTGTCCCTGTAGTCGGCGGTGTTGGCGCCGTAGACGCCCAGGGCGCCGAAGTTCCCAGGGGCACCGTCCTCGCCGGCGAACTCGCCGCTGGAGCTTATTTGGAAGACGAAGAGCTGTTCAGGATCCGGAGGGTCTCCGAGGACGCCCCAGACCTCGTTGTATGCCTCGGGGTCCTCGATGACGGCGTCGATGGCCCAGGGCAGGACGCAGGCGCCATGGGCGCGCACCTTGGCGGCGGCCGCCTGCGGGTTGAGAGTGGGGCTGCCGACGCCCAGGGCTTCAGCGATGAAGCTGTTGCTGTCCCGGCTCACCTTGACCCGCACCATGTCGTCGCTGCCGTCAGAGTTCCGGTCTATGAAGCAGAAGTTGCCCTGGAGGTCGCCGTCCGTACAGTCCGGGGGCACCATCTCCGTGCTGGGGTCGATCCCGTTGGCCACCGCCCACGCCTCGCCGGTCAGCTCGGCCGCAATGCGCTGAGACGGATCGCCTATCTCCTGGACGGCTGCCAGGGCGATAGCGTCGGCGTCGTTCTGAGCGTCCCGCTTGTCGCGCAGCCACCAGCCGGCGTCGACGGAGATCATGATCGCGCCCAGGCCCAGGATCATCACTCCCACGGCCGCGACCAACACCTGGCCACGGTGGCCCCCACGCATGAGCTCCCGTAAGAACGTCAACATCCAGCCCCTCCCCCACCGGCGCCGGAGACCGGAAGCTCCAGGCGCATATCCGTACACGAGTGGAAATTGATGCTGTCGAAGGCGAGGTCCAGGATGGCGCTGAGCGGGGTGATGAGTCCGTACTGGTAGTCGCTCTCGACAACGACGGAGTCGCCGCGGTCACCGATGTCGCCGTTGCCGTCCTTGTCAAGGTAGTAAACGGTGACGTCCGCCGGGTCCAGAAGCCCGGTCGAGGTGGACACCACCTTATCGGTGATGTCGGCGGTGCTGGCGCCCACGGCTCCCAGCCGCGCTCCCTCTCTGGTGCTGTTGGTAAGGATGACCCAGCGGCTGATGCCGACCCCGAAGTCGACGATGATGAATATGACCACCAGGAAGATGGGCAGGAGCAGGGCGAACTCCACCATGCTCTGCCCTCTCTCTCTGCGGTTACTCGCTTTCAGTGCTGTGTCTCTTCTTCCACCTGCCATAGTCGCGGCCTCCTCCGCCTGGCGGCCGCCGCGGGAGGGGTTGTTCCCCGTCCCGCGGCAGCCGCCGTGCGCATCCCCTTGCCTTAGAAGGGGCAATTCGAAGCGCCGGTGGCGGGGTCAGTGGAGCCGGTGACGCAGGCCTCGACGCTGGTTGCCCAGGTCTCGAACGCGCCTTCAAGGATGCCGATGGCGATCAAGACGATGGCGATTGAGATCAGGATGGTGATGAGGGCGTACTCCACCATGTCCTGACCGCGCTCGCGGCGGAGCAGGTCCGTAAGCCAGGTGTACAGCTTCAACATTTCGGTCTTCCTCCTTCTGGTCTCGCTAGTTTCCTTTGCGGGAGTCGGGCGCCCCCTTGCCAAGGCGTCGCCTTGGGCGTATCCTGAGTAGACGGCACCGCCGGATGCTGATGCGCGTTCTGACCAGGG
>CAYFVS010000320.1:0-8151 GCA_964346565.1 uncultured candidatus Brocadiaceae bacterium
GCACCACAGCTTGCTCTCGGTCAGCAGCTCCGCGTGCGTCTCCAGTCCGATGACCGGCTCGTAGTCCATGCGTCCGACTCCGTCTCGGCAGCGCATCCGCCCCGTCACGGGTGGACGCCTGACGGGCTGTTCACGAACTCGTTCAGCCGGCGGGGTTTGTCCTCGCGCCGGACCTGCCGCTTCTAAACAGGCTGCTAACCTAACGTCCCCCTGCCGGGTCGTCAAAGGCGGCGGGGTTACATGCGGATCAGGTTACAGGCCCCGCACTCGCTGCACGCTCCCGTGCGGCAGTCGGGGGTCAGCTCCCCCCGGCGGGCCTTCGCCCGCTCCCGCAGCAGGAACTCCCGCGTCAGCCCGAAGTCAATGTGTTCCCAGGGCAACGCCTCGTCCTCCGCCCGCTCCCGGGTGGCGTAGAAGTCCAGCGAAAGGCCCTCAGCAGCGAAGGCGTCCAGCCAGCGGTCGAACACGAAGTGCTCGCTCCAGTTCTGGAGCCGGCTGCCGTCGCGCCACACCCGCTCCAGCACCGCGCCAAGCCGCCGGTCGCCCCGGGCCAGGGCGGCCTCCACCAGGCTGGCCTCCGGGTCGTGGAAGTTGTAGCGGATGCTCCTCATGCGCGCTTTGTCGAGGATGAGCCGGCGCGCCGCACGCAGCCGCTCCAGGTCCGCCATCGGCTCCCATTGGAACGGGGTGTGCGGCTTGGGCACGAACGGCGCGATGCTCACGTTGACGCGCCCCGGCCCGCTGCCGACCTCCTTCCGCTGGAGGCTGACCTCCTCGCTCAGGTCCACTATGGCGGCCACGTCCTCCTCCGTCTCGGTGGGCAGGCCGACCATGAAGTAAAGCTTCACGTGGCGCCACCCCTGGCGAAACGCCTCGCGGGTGCCTTCCAGCAGCTCCTGCTTGCTGACGTCCTTATTGATGACCCGCCGCAGGCGTTCGCTGGCGGCCTCGGGGGCGATGGTCAGCCCACTCTTGCGCACCTGCGAGAGGACCTGCGGCACGAGGGTGAGCTGATCACTTACCCGCAGGCTGGACAGGGAGAGGCCGAGCTGGCGCGGTTCGGCAAACTCGTTGACCTGCTTCAACAGTGTGGCGAACTGCGGGTGGTCGCTGGAGGAGAGCGAGGCCAGCGATATCTCCTTGTGGCCCGTGCTGCGGTAGGCAGCCTCCGCCAGCTCCCGCAGCTTCTGCGGCGAACGCGCCCGCACCGGACGCCGCAGCATCCCCGCCTGGCAGAAGCGGCACCCGCGCGTGCAGCCCCGCATGATCTCCAGTGTGATACGGTCGTGCACCGTCTCCACGAACGGCACTATCAGGTCCGTGGGGAACTCGGTCAGCTCCAGTTCCGACACCTTGCTGGCGCGCACGCGTTCGGGCAGCCCCGCTGCCATGGGCCGCACGTGCCGCACCGTTCCGTCCTCCCGGTAGGCCATCTCATAGTGGGTCGGCGCGTAGACACCGTCAAGCTGCCGCGCCGCCTGCAGAACCGTCTCCTGCCGGTCCATCCCCTCGGCCTTGGTCCGGCGCAGGAAGCGGGCGAACTCGACGATGATTTCCTCCCCGTCTCCCGGCAGCACCAGGTCCAGGAACTCCGCCAGCGGCTCCGGGCACGAAGCGCACGGCCCCCCGGCGATCACGAGGGGGTCGTCCGGCCCCCGCTCGGCGCTGCGCAGGGGAATGCCCGCCAGGTCCAGCATGGCCAGCACGTCGTTGTGCAGCAGCTCGTACTGCAGGCTGAAGCCGACCACGTCGAACTGCCGCACAGGCCGGAAGCTCTCCAGCGCGTAGAGGGGGATGCCGTGGTCGCGCATCGCCCGCTCCATGTCCGGCCAGACGGCGTAGGCCCGCTCCGCCGCCGCCCACTGCAGCCCGTTAAGCAGGCCGTAAAGTATCTGGTAGCCCAGGTGGGACATGCCCACCTCATAGGTGTCCGGGAACAGCAACGCGAAGGACACCTCGACATCGGCGGGGTCCTTCCGCACGGCGTTCAGCTCGCCGCCCACGTAGCGGCCCGGCATCTGGACGCCGGTCAGTATCCGCTCGTCCAGCAGGCGGTGGATCTCGTGAGGATCTGCGATCTGGTTGCCCACGGGTGCTTGTCCGGGTAGCAGGCAGGGGGCGAGAGCCGGGGCGCCGGCCCACAGAGGGTCAGTGTACCACAGAGCCCCCCGCGCCGCCACCGCAGCCGGAATCGGTGGTCGCCGTTTGGGCTGCTCGGTAGAGGATAGCATGTTTGACACCCTCCGGCGGGACGCGTATAATGGAGCCATTGCCGCCAGATCACCCCAATCGAGTCACGCGATGGCGACTGACCCCGCCCAGCTCGCCCGCAAACTGGCCGGAATCCAGAACCGGTTGCGCCGGGAGCTGTTCGATGAACTCCTGGACCACGAGCAGGACCTGGACTCGATATTCGATCCCTACTCGTATAACCCTCTGGCGCACGAGCTGCGGGACAAGTTCCTGACCCGCCTCTACCTGCTGCACGGCATCATCCAGCAGCTCGCCAGCTACAGCCAGGGCCAGAGGAAGCACACCACCCGCGTAGTCAGCGTGGCGGCTGAGGACCGCTCCACTCTCGTGCGGCTGGTGAACCGTAAGCTGCAGAAGCTGAACGGCGCGAAGGTGCTGGACGTGAAGTTCATCCCCGGGGGCGAGGAGGGCTGGTCGGCGCTCATTACTTACGAGCTGAACCCCCTCAACGCCCAGCCCGGCGAGACCACCGCCCGCATGTAGGTTGCCTCTGCAGCGCTCGCCGCCTTCCAGTTGCCCGGTTGTGTTCCCGTGTGTTACTCTCCGGGGTCCAGCACGCCAGGTTGGAGGCGCTCATGCCGTCGCAGCCGGGGGACCCGCGGCAGCCGTTCGAACCCGTGCTCAGCGCGGAGCAGATCGAACGCACTGTCGCCCGTCTCGCCGCCGACATCGGGCAGGAACATCCGGGCCCCGAGCCGCTGCTGGTGCTCGGCGTCCTGAAGGGGGTGGTCATCTTCCTGGCAGACCTGGTCCGCCGCCTGCCGGTGCCGCTGGAGGTGGAGTTCCTGCGCGCCTCCAGTTACACGGGCCAGAGCCGCGGCGACCTGGCGCTGGATGACGACCTGGACGAGTTGCCCATCGAAGGCAGGCGCGTGCTGCTGGTGGACTGCGTGATGGACACCGGGCGCACCCTCGCCCGGCTGCGGCGCCTGCTGGAACGGCGGCGACCGGCCTCGCTGGAGATCTGCGTGTTGCTGAGCAAGCGACGGGAGCGAGAGGCACCGGTCGAGCCCGACTACGTGGGAGCGGAAGTGCCGGACGTGTTCGTGGTCGGCTACGGGTTGGACTGCAACAGCCGTTGGCGCCACCTGCCCTACCTCGGGCGTTACGACCCCGCGGCGGACCGATACACGAGCTGAGCGCTCCTGACCACGGCGGAGAGAGACCGTGACCGGAAGCCCGGCCATCGGCATAGACCTGGGCGGCACGAAGGTGCACGCCGGCGTGGTGAGCCCGGAGGGGCACGTGTTGGGCCAGGCCCGCCTGCCCACTGAAGCCGACAGGAAGCCGCAGGTCATACTGGACAACATCGCCCGCACTGCGAGGCAGGCCGTCCGCGATGCCGGGCTCGGCGAAGATGAACTCTGCGAGGTGGGACTCGGCTCACCCGGGCCGCTGGACATGCGCGAAGGCGTGCTGCTGAGCCCGGGCAACCTGCCGACGCTGCACGGCTTCCCGATTGTTGAGCGCCTCTCGGAGGCTCTGGGCCGGCGGGTCGTGATGAACAACGACGCGAATTGCTTCGGCCTGGCAGAGGCCCGGTTCGGCGCCGGCGCCGGGGCGGGGGTCTGCTGCGGGCTCACGCTCGGGACCGGCCTGGGCGGCTTCCTGGTGGTGGATGGCCGCCTCTACAACGGCCCGCGCGGCGCCGGCGTGGAGATCTGGTGTTCGCCCTACCAGGGCGATCACGTCGAGGAGAGGGTCAGCGGCCGAGGAGTCGCGCGCAACTACGCGAAGCTGACCGAACGCGACGCGACCGCGAAGGAGATTGCCCGGATGGCCCGCGACGGCGACAACGCGGCTCGGGAGGCGTGGCGGGAGTTCGGCCGAGACCTGGCCGTGCCCGTGGCCTACCTGTGCAATGTGGCCGATCCGGACGTGCTCGTGCTTGGCGGCTCGATGAACCGGGCATGGGACCTGTTCGAGCAGACCATGTTCGAGGAGGCGAACAAGTACATAAACGCCGTCACGCGGGAGGCCGTGCGCATAGTGCCGGGGGAGCTGGGCCCCGCCGCCGGCATGTTGGGCGCGGCGGCCCTGGTGCTGGGCAGCCTGCGGGGCCGAGACGAGCCGGACACAGCGCCATGAGCCAGAGCCCTCGACGCGTATTGGTGACCGCCGATCTGCACTTCGGCCTCCACCCGGCCGGGGATGAGTGTGTGCTGAAGATGGCGGACTTCGTGCGGGAGTCCGACGCGGACGTTTTCGCCATCGCGGGCGACGTGGGCGACGCTGACACGGAGTGCTTCAGCTTCTGCCTGGAGCTGTTTGAGGAGTTCGATGGCCTGAAGCTGGTCGTGCCCGGAAACCACGACCTGTGGACCAGCGGCCAGAGCAGCTACGAGAAGTACCAGGAGGTCCTGCCGGGCCTGGCGGCGGACTTGGGTTTTCGCATGTTGGACGCCGGCCCCGAGCGTGCGGGCAACCTGGGGTTCGTCGGCAACATCGGCTGGTATGACTACAGCTTCCGCAGCCCGGACCTGGATGTGTCCACCGAGCAGTACCGCACCAAGGAGCTGCCCGGGGTTTGCATGTGGAATGATGCCCGGTTCATCGACTGGGACATGACCGACGATCAGTTCACCGAGCGTTGCGTACGCCGGCTGCTGGCCGCCTACCGGGCCGTGGAACCGGACGTGGACTCGGTAATCGCCGTCATGCACCACGTGCCGTTCAAGGAGCTGCTTTACGAGCGCTCGAACGCGGCGTTCGAGTTCTGCCGGGCGTTCCTGGGTTCGGACCGGTTCGGGCGGCTGCTGATGGACTGCCCCAAGGTGAAGTACGTGTTCTGCGGCCACCGGCACGGACCGGACGAGGCCGTCATCGGGGGCGTCCAGGCGTTCTGCGTGGGCAGCGAGTACCGCCTGAAACGGCTCGTGGAGCTGGATCTGCACACGGGCGTGGCAAGGCTGCACCTGTTCCGGCCCGCCCACAAACCGACCTCGGAGATGGAATGGCTCCGCCCCGAGGAGATGCCCTGAGCCCGCCGCTTGCTCATGACTGAGGCCGTGAACGCCATGCAACTGGACCGCGCTCGCTATCGGGACAAGGTGCTCGCCTGCTGGCTGGGCAAGAACATCGGCGGCACGCTGGGAGCGCCCCTGGAGGGCCAGCGCCACGTGCACGACCTGGACTTCTACGACCCCGTGCCCACCGAGCCGCTGCACCACGACGACCTGGACTTCCAACTCGTGTGGCTGAAGATGCTGGAGGAGGAAGGGCCCTCGCCGGCGCTGCCGGTCTTCGCCGACTACTGGGTGCGCCACCTGTCCGCTTATCCGTGGAACGAGTACGGCTTCTGCCGGCGCAACCTGGCCCGGGGCCTGATGCCACCCGTCTCCGGCTGCTTCGAGAACTACTACGTGGACGAGATGGGCAGCCCGATACGCAGCGAGATCTGGGCCTGCACCACACCGGCCGACCCCCAGACGGCCGCCGCCCGGGCCTGGAAGGATTCAGCCCTGGACCACGCGGGCGGGGAGGGCATGAACGGGGAGATGTTCTGGGCGGCCGTCCAGAGCGCCGCCTTCGTCGAGGACGACCCCGAAACGCTCATCCGCGTCGGGCTCTCGATGATACCCGTGCCGTGTGCCATCTCGCGGGTCATCCGGGAGGCGCTCTGGTGCCACCGCTCGGGGCTGCGCTGGGCCGAGGCCCGCCAGCGTATCGCGGACATCTTCGGCCACCGCCAGCCCTGCAACGCCGTGCCGAACCACGGATTCATCATCCTGGGCTGGCTCTACGGGCAGGGCTTCGGCGACCGGCTGTGCAAGGCCGTCAACTGCGGCTACGACACCGATTGCACGGGCGCCACGCTCGGCGCGCTGCTGGGCATCCTGGGCGGGACGGACGCCATCCCCCGGCGCTGGCGGGAGCCGATCGGCGAGAGCATCGTGCTGCATCCGTTCACTGGCGACTGCGGCGCGCCGGCCGACGTTCACGAGCTGACCGAGCGCACCCTGGCAATCGCCGAGCAGGCATGTGCCGGGCCGACCGACGTGACCCTGGGCAAGGGGGAAGTCCTGCCGGACGGCCTCCGCTCTGCGCTCTTCCGCAACGGGCGGGCGCGTGCGGCGCTGGCACAGGACGTGCACGCCGCTGTGGCTGTCAGCGGCGAGACGGAGATCTGGCTTCACTACGGCGGGGAGCCGGTCATACGCCCCGGCATCGGCAAGACGCTGGAGGTGACGGTCGGACACCGCGGCCGGAAGCTGTCCGGGGACGCCGAGATGCGAGGACCGGAGGATTGGCGCATCGGGCACGTGGAGGCGGCCGACCGGCAGGTGTTCACCGTCACCGCGACCGATCCGGGTGCGGGCGGCGACCTGCACGTCGAGCTGGCAGGCGGGGCGCAGGCGGACTTCCGTATCCTGGGCCCTGGCGAGGCGGAGGGCTACCCCGCCGCCGAGAACCTGCCCCGCTGCCCCGAGTGCCAGGGATTGGAGGGCTACTGCCTCTGCACGCGGAGCGCCCCATGAAACCCCACCAGGCGGGAGACCGGTAACTGTGGACGACCGAGAGCGATTCCTGGCGTGCATGACGGGTCGGCCCGTAGACCGGCCGCCCTACTGGCTGGTGTGGGGCCCCTGGCCCCAGACCTGGGAGCGGTGGGAACGAGAGGGCAAGCCCCCGGAGCTGACCGACCACCGCAGTGTCTTCAACCCCGACAAGCTGCCGCAGGTAGTGCCCGTCAACTGCGGCCCGTGCCCCCGCGTGGAGCGCACCGTGTTGGAGGAGGACGAGGACTACGTCGTCTTCATTGACCGCTGGGGCATCAAGCGCCGGGACTACAAGGGCGGCATGTCCATGCCGGAGTTCATCGAGTTCCCCGTTGGGTGCGTGGAGGACTGGGAGCGTTACAAGGTGGAGAAGCTCGACCCGGATCATCCCGACCGGCTGGCTGGCGACTGGCGAGAGCAGTGCCGGCGATGGACAGAGGAGGGCTACCCGATCCAGTTGGGCTACTACCCGGACGTGACGCTATACGGCGGCGTGCGATGGCTGCTGGGGGATGAGGAATGCCTGCTGGCGTTCTACGACCAGCCCGAACTCGTGCGGGACATCATGGAGCACCTGACCGACCTCTACCTGCACGTTTTCAGCCGGGTGGTCGATGCCGGCGTGAGGGTGGACGAGATCCACGTCTGGGAGGACATGTGCGGCCGACAGGGACCCCTGATCTCGCCCACGCACTGGCGGGAGTTCATGGCCCCCGGCTACCGGCGCATAAGGGATTTCGCGGACCGGCACGACATCCCCCTCATGTCCGTGGACACCGACGGTTATCCGGATCCCATCGTCCCGCCGATGTTGGAAGCGGGGGTGAACTTCCTCTGGCCGTTCGAGGTGGCCGCCGGCTGCGACGTGAACTGGTTCCGGGCGAAGTACCCCGACATGGGTATGATGGGCGGCATAGACAAGCGCGCGCTCGCCGCCGGGCCGGAGGCCATTGACCGGGAGCTGGAGCGGATCCGCCCCTGCGTGGAGGAGGGACGTTACGTCCCCGCCCTGGACCATCTGATCCCCAGCGATGTCTCGTGGGCCAGCTATCGCCACTATGCCCAATCGCTCAGGCGTCTGGTCGGCAAGGATTGAGCGCGGTCTTTGCCCGGGCGGGCCGGTTCTGTAGAATGCCCCTTACACAGCCATCCGGGGCGAGGGAACCATGGGCAGTGGGCTGACGCCGGAGGAGTTCGAGGCGTACCTGAGGGACCTTCACGCCCGCCTGCTGGCCTACCTGGACCGCGGCGAAGGGGACTACGAACGGCTTCGCAGGGATGCGGGGGAGGTGCTGTCCCTGGCGGAGGAGTTCCCCGACGTGTACGCGCAGCACCGTGAGGTCGAGGGCCTGGTGGCCGCCATGCTGGCCCGCCAGAGGCAGAAGGAGTTCATGGCCTG
>CAYFVS010000321.1:0-2811 GCA_964346565.1 uncultured candidatus Brocadiaceae bacterium
GAGGCGTAAACGCGCAGCCACAGGTGGTTCTCCTCCCCGGTGGCTATCTGGCTGCACGCCAGGATGCCCTTACCCCCGCCCTCCAGGCGCAGCAGGATGTTGGCGTCCTCGTCCAGCTCCCGGTCGGGCAGGAAGGTGCTCTTGTCGCAGCACAGCTCCACCACCTTCTGGCCGGTGACGTATTCGAGCAGGTTGAAGGCGTGCGTGCCCACGTCGCCGATGGTGCCCGCGATGCCGGACTGCTGCGGGTCGGTGCGCCAGATGGCCTGCTTGCTGCCCTCCTTCTCGTGGGGGTACATGAGGAACTCCTGCAGGTACTCCACCATCACTTTGCGCACCTCGCCCATGTCGCCGGACTGGAACATCTGCCGCGCCTGGCGCACCAGCGAGTTGCCCGTGTAGTTGTGGGTCAGGCAGAAGACCAGGCCGGTCTCCTCCACCAGCGCGACCAGCTCCTCGGCCTCCTCCAGGGTGTAGGTCATGGGCTTGTCCAGCACCACGTGGAAGCCGGCCTCCAGGAACGCCTTCGCGATGGGGAAGTGGGATACGTTCGGGGTGACGATGGAGACGAAGTCCATGCGCTCGTCCTCAGGCAGGGCTGCCTCCCGCTCGGCCATCTGCTGGTGGGTCTCGTAGAGGCGGGACCGGTCCAGGTACAGCTCCTCGCCGGTCTGGAGCGTGTTGTCATAGTCGCGGGAGAAACAGCCCGCCGCCAGCTCAATCTGCTGGTCCATCGCGGCCGCGATGCGGTGAACGGCCCCGATGAAGGCGCCCTGCCCGCCGCCGACCATGCCCATCCTCAGCTTGCGCTTCGAAGACTCCATCGCTGTGCCTCCTCTCGGCTCAGATCATCCGCGCGGTCAAAGCTGCACCCACCCTCCTTCGCGGTGGCTGCGCATGACGGCCTCGCACAGCACCACCTCCCGGTGCCCGTCCGCGAAGGTCGGGAACTGCGCCGGTGCGGAGAAATCGCCCGCCTGCACGTACTCGTAGAACGTGCGGAAGCAGTGCTTGAAGGTGTCCGGGTAGCCCTCGTTGTGCCCGCCGGGGAACGATGCGAACTCCGCCGCCGCGTCCGAGAGCAGGGCGGGATCCCGCAGCAACTCCTCGTTGGGCTCGTCGCGGTGGCCTATCCACAGCTCGTTCGGGCTCTCGCTGTTCCACTGCAGGGCGCAGCGCGATCCGGCCAGCTCATAGCGCAGGCAGTTCTTGCGCCCGGCCGTCGTCTGGGAGACCCACAGGCAGCCGTGCGCGCCGCCCCGGTAGCGGAACATGATGCAGCCGTAGTCGTCGGTAGTGATCTCTATCTGTTCAGTGGCGACGGCCCTTTCCTTCTTGCCGCTGAAGGTGTCCACCTCGCCGGTGGGGCGCTTGCGCACGGGATGGACAGTGTACAGGTCGGCGCAGAGGGCCTCCACCTCCAGGCCGGTTATCATGTGGACCAGGTCCATCCAGTGGGTGCCGATGTCGGCGACGGCGCGCAGCTCGCCGCCTTCCTCGGCCAGCACGCGCCAGTTGTAATCGGTGTCGTACATGAGCCAGTCCTGCACGTAGCTTCCGCAGATGGAGTAGATCTGGCCCACGTCGCCCCGGCGCACCATGTCCGCCGCCTCGCGGGCCAGCGGGTAGGAGCGCATGTTGTAGTTGACGCCGGCGGCCAGCTCCTTCCCGGCGGCCTGCTCGGCCAGCTCGGCGGTCTCCTTTGAGTTCATGGCCAGCGGCTTCTCGCACAGGACGTGCTTGCCGGCCTTCAGCGCGCGGCTGGCGAACTCGTAGTGCAGGCGGTTCGGCGTGGCGATGTGGACCGAGTCCACGTCGTCGTCTGAGAGCACCTCGTCCAGGCTCTTGTATGCTTTGGGCAGATGGAGGGCCTCGGCGGCCCGCCTGGACTCCTCCTCGTCCACACCCAGAATGCCCACCACGTTGACGCCCAGACGCCGCAGCGCCTCGACGTGCACGGGCCCGATGAATCCGGCGCCCAGCACGGCCGCACCTATCGTGTGCATCTTGAGTCCTCCTCCGGTTCGCGCGTGCGGGAAGTGTCCTCTACTCCAGGCCCAGGATGCGGCGGTTGCGTTCGGTGTCCGTCTCGCCGCCGGCGAAGTCGTCGAAGGCCACCTCGGTGGCCTCGATGATGTGCTCGGCGATGAACGGGGCGCCCTCGCGCGCGCCCTGCTCGGGGCTCTTCACGCAGCACTCCCACTCCAGCACCGCCCACCCGGTGAAGCCGACCTCGGTCAGCAGCGTGAACACGCGCTTGAAGTCCACCTGCCCGTCGCCCAGGGAGCGGAATCGGCCGGCGCGGTCGGCCCAGCCTTGATAGCCGCCATAGACGCCCACCCGCCCGTCCGGGCGGAACTCGGCGTCCTTGACGTGGAAGCCCTTGATGCGCTCCCCGTAGAGCCGGATGAACTCGCAGTAGTCCAGTTGCTGGAGCAGGAAATGGCTCGGGTCGTAGTTTATGCACGCCGCCGGGTGGTCGTCAACGTAGTCGAGGAACATCTCGAACGTGGCCCCGTCGTGAACGTCCGAGCCCGGGTGCAGCTCGTAGGTGAACACCACGTGGTGGTCAAAGGCCATGTCCAGCAGCGGGCGCCACAGCCGGGCCAGCTCTGTGAACGCCTCCTCGATGAGCCCCGGCGGGCGTTGCGGCCAGGGATACATCATGTGCCAGGCGAACCCGCCGGACATCACCGGGATGTTGTCCAGGCCCATGTTGGCGGCGGCGCGGATGGCCTTCCGCAGCTCGCCGGCGGCCCACTGGGCGCGCTCCTCGCCCCGCAGCCCCTCCGGGTAGAACCCCTCGAAGGC
>CAYFVS010000322.1:0-6390 GCA_964346565.1 uncultured candidatus Brocadiaceae bacterium
GCCCCCCGGTCGCCTCCGCCAGCCTGCGCAGCGCCTCCCCCCGCAGCGGGTAGTCCTTCGTGACCATCTTCGTGCGCCCGGAGGGCATCCGCGCGGGGACGGGCACCGGCCCTTCCGAGCCGACACCGACCGCGTAGATGGTCACCCCGCGGGCCGCCGCGGCGCGCGCCGCCTCCTGCGGCGTCGTCCGCCCGGCCGTCTGTCCTCCGTCGCTGAGCAGCACGAGGGCGCCGCCTTCGGCCAGTCGCGCCACGCCGAGTGCGGCCCCGTCGCCGAGAGCCGTCCGCTTGCCCAGCATCTCCGGCTCGACGTAGCTCAGGAGCTGCCGCGCCACCTGGCGGTCGAAGGTCAGCGGGCACTGCGTGGCGGCGCGCGCGCCGAAGAGGACGATGCCGATCCGGTCGCCCTCCCGCCGGCCGATGAAATGCTCTGCGAACCGGACGGCCGCCTCCAGCCGGGAGGCGGGCCGGCCGCCCAGCTTCATGTCCATCCCGGCCATGCTCTCGGAGACATCGAGGGCGAGGGCGATGTCCCGTGCATAACGCCGGTCGGCGCGAACGGCTGCCCCGGTGAACGGGCGCGAAGCCGCGACCACAGAGGCCCCGATGGCGAGAACGGCCAGGAGGCTCAGCGCCGGCAGCAGGCGTTCGCGCAAGGAGGCCGCTGCTCCCACCGTGCCCGGGGGCCGGGCTACGGCAATCCGGCGCGGCCGCAACAGGATGGGCAGCAACGCCAGCGGCACAAGCAGCAGCGCCCACGGCATCGCGAAGCTCATCGGCCCTGCTCCCCCTCGCGGCTCTCGGCCAGCACTTCACGGAGGAGCGACAGGTCTTCTTCTCGCTCTGCCGCACCGATATCGTCGCCGGCGTAGCGTGCGCGCTCGGCCCGGCGGCACATGTCCCGCCAGCGGTCGCCGCTCCATCCCCTCGCCCCGGGCGGGCCCATGCGCGCCAGCTCGCGCGGCGTGAGAGTGGACGCCGAAGGCTCGTCGGAGACGCTCTCGCGGGCGGCTGTCAGGAGCCGTCCGTAGAACTCCGCCGAGTCAAGACCGGCCAGGTTCTCCCGGTCAGGCAGTTCCAGCGGCGCCGGCGGCGCGCTTGTTGCGCGGCGGCGCACCAGCCAGTAAGCCGCGACGCCGACGAATCCCACCGCCAGCAGGGCGGCCACGGTCCGCCGCGCCGGCCGACGGGGTGCAGGGGCCTCCACCGGCCCAATGGGTCCCATGATGTCCTCCGCGCCCGCCGCGGCGGCAAGGAGCGCCACGCAAGCCGCCGTAAGCATCATGTGCGCGCGCATGGATCCTCCGCACCAGGAGGCGTGTGTGGCCGGAGTGTACGGCGCGGCCCCGTCCGGCGCAAGCCGCCGCAGCGCTTGACAGGGCTCGGGCCGTGGTCTTAAATGACTGCCCTCCGCCCGGTTCCGGCACACGGGAGCGGCACGCGATGGGAATGCGCCTGATAGGCCCCGTCTATCTGGTCGGCGGCCAGGACTTCAACATGGTTTACCTGGACTGGCCGGCCAACGACTGCAACGTCTACCTGGTGGACACCGGCGACGAGCTGGTCCTGATCGACTGCGGCTGCGGCGAGAGCATGTCGGGCATCATGGCCAACATCGAGGAGATGGAGTTCGAGCCGCACGACCTGAGCCACGTGCTGCTGACCCACGCCCACCTGCCCCACTCCGGTGCCGCCGAGGCGCTGCGCAGGAACGGGTTGGAGGTGGTGGCCGCCGGCCCAGCCGCCGAGGCGGTCCGCGCGGGAGGAGCCGGCACGTCGGCCTACCACTACAGCCGGCGCTACCGGCGCGTGGGAGAAGTGACGGAGGCAGCGGGCGCAGACGAGCTGACCCTCGGACGCTGCACCTTCCGTGCTGTGCCGCTGCCGGGGCACAGCGCCGGCTCGATGGGCTACCAGATGCTCTACGGGGATAAACGGCTGCTGTTCTGCGGGGACGCGGTGCGCTCGCCGGAGCTGCCGCAGATTCGGAACCGGCTTGATTACGACCACGAGACCTACGTGGAAACGCTGGTTGGCTTGTTGGAGGACCCACCGGACGTGCTCTACCCGGGGCACGGACCGTTCTGCCTGTCCCACGCGGAGCACTGGATCGGACAGGAACTGAGCAAGCTGCTCGAAGCGGGCCACTGAACGCGCCCGCCGCTTTGCCCCACTGACCCGCAAGGAGGCGACATGGCTGCACGGCTCATCGAAGGCGAACCGATTGCGGACAAGATCAGGCAGCAGGTCGAGGAGGACATTGCGGAGCTGGAGCGGGCGCCGATGCTGGTCGGCCTGCTGGCCAGCGACAACCCCGGCGCGAAGTACTATGCCCGCAGCCAGGGGAAGGCCTGCGCCGAAGTGGGCATTGACTATGAGCTGCGCAGGCTGGATCCCGACGCTGCCCAGGGCGAGATCATCGCTGAGATCCAGAACATCAACGCGGACGACTCTGTCAGCGGCGTCATACTGCTGATGCCTGTGCCCGACGGCGTCAACGCCCGCCAGGTGCAGCAGGCCATGCGCCCGGATAAGGACGTGGAGGGCGTGCACCCGGCCAATATCGGCAGGCTGTTCTACGGCGACTTCTCGCTGGCGCCCTGTACGGCGAAGGCCGTCGTGACCATGCTCGACGAGGCAGGGGTTGACCTGAACGGCAAGGAGACCGTGGTGGTGGGCCACAGCGAGATCGTGGGCAAGCCCACGCTGGTCATGCTGCTGCGCTCCATCATGGAATCGCCCACGGTCACCTGCTGTCACATCGCCACGCGGGATCTGGCCTTCCACACCCGGCGGGCGGAGGTGCTGGTGGTTGCCGCCGGCAAGGCCGGCCTCATCAGCGGCGACATGGTGCGCGAGGGCGCCGTGATCATTGACGTGGGGATCAACCGGGTCAAAGTCGAGGAAGAGGGTGAGACCAAGACGAAGATCGTCGGCGACGTCGAGTTCGAGGCCGCGCGCGAGAAGGCGTCCATGATAACGCCCGTGCCCGGCGGAGTCGGGCTGGTCACCACGGCCATGCTGCTGGCGAACACTGTGGAGTGCGCCCGCCGACACGAGTGAGCGGCAATCAGCACGGAGACACGGAGCCTGCTCCGCCCTTCGACAAGCTCAGGGCTACGAAGCCCGGGGAACACGGAGCACGGCAAGGTACTGACCACAACGGCACGACGCGTGCCCGCCCGTGGCGGGAGCACGACTGACTGCAGGACAGGGTGAGCGAAGATAGGTTGCCGCGCTGGTCTCACCGCTTTCGCGGCGTGACCCATCGCGCGTACTACGATGGCACCTCGTCTCTCGCTGTGCTCGCGGTACTTCGTCCTTGCCTCCGTGGTGGAGCGATCGGTAACGGAGCACCCATGCTGGACTTCGTCCTTCGGCAGCACTGGCGCCCGGCGGCACAGGCGCTTCTGCTGTTTGTGCTGGGTCTGTTCATGGCCTGGCCGGTGTTGCGGTTCCGGCTGCGCTTCGTCGCCCGCCCGGCAGAGTTCATGGTGAGAATCGTCCTGCGGCTGCTGGGGGAGTCTCCGCCGGTGCCACGGGTCGCGGTGGTGGTCTTCGCCTATAACGCCACTGTGATGTTCCTCTACATGGCCGCCGGCTTCCATCCCCTGATTCCGAGGCTGCTGTGCGTCTGGGTAGGGCTGAACATCGCCGTGCTGATGGGCATGGTCGGGACGCAGAGGGAGATGCTGCTGGCCTTCCGGGTGCAGCCGGGCATGTGGCGGCCGGCTGCCGGGCTGGCGCTCGTGTGCGGGCTGCTGGTGCTCATGCTGGAGCTGCCCTGCCTGTGGTTCGCCGTGGGGATGGGCATCCGTATGGGCCAGCTCGTGCAGGGGGGCCAGGTGGGCTACCTGGAAGCGCTGGCGCAGCGGGCGCAGGCCTACTGGGCCATCATCGCGCCCGTGCTGTTCGTCAGCGCCACGGCCGAGGCCATTGCCATCCGGGGCGCCGGTCCCGCCTCTGGCGGGACAGAGCAAGCGGGCAGGAGAGAGGGTGAACAGGAGACAACGGCAGGAGGGGGCGAACACGCTGGCGACGCTGCGGACATAAGCAGGCCGCTCGGCTGCGGTCTACTGCTTCCCTGATGACCTGTTCCCGCCCGCCTGCGGCGGAGCGGGGTGTGGTGCATCTTCTGAGACTGCCTCAGGGGCGGGAACTCAGCGGCTCAAGTCGTTTCCCGGGACAAGCCAATGACCTGAAGGCGAACGTGAGCCCGGCGAGGGAGCCCGGTAGAATGGAGGTGTGAGGGCTAAGGCGCCGGACAGGGGGCACAGCGCGATGGCGAAGGACGAATTGGGCGACCTGAGCAGGCGCGGTTTCCTGGTGAGTGCGGCGGTGGTCGCCGCCGGCCTCGCCGGCCTGCGACTCGTCTCGGAAAGGGACAGCGTCCTTCAGGTGCGCGGCGCGGCGGCCAGTGAGCTGGACGACGCCATCGCCATCATCCACGCGCGCCGGCAGGACGATGACGAGCGGGAGGCCGCCGCCCGGATGACCCGCCGCGCCGTGGAGGCCCTCGGCGGCATGGGCGCGCTGGTCGGCGCGGGCGACGCGGTCGTCGTCAAGCCGAACATCGCGTGGGTGCGCGCGCCGCGCTTCGCTGCCAACACCAACCCCTACGTGGTCGCCGAGCTGGTGCGCATGTGCCTGGAGGCGGGCGCCGGGAGCGTGCGCGTGATGGACAACACCATCTCGAAGAATCCCGCCCGCTCTTACGAGGCCAGCGGCATTGCAGCCGCCGCCCGGGAGGCCGGGGCTGAGGTGCCCTTCGTGGACAGGCCCCGGGCCGTCGAGCTGCCCGTGCCGGACGGATACGAGCTGGCGCGCTGGCCGTTCTGCCGCGAGTTCGTGGACGCCGACGCCTGCGATGTGCTCATCAACGTGCCCATCCTGAAGGACCATGGCACCAGCCGCCTGAGCATCGGGTTGAAGAACGCCTTCGGCATGGTCGCCGGCGACCGGGGCAACCTCCACCCCCGGATACACCGCAAGATGCCCGACCTGCACAGGGTCCTGCGCGTGGACCTGACGGTGATGGACGCCTACCGCGTCCTGCGCACGCATGGCCCTACCGGCGGCACGCTGGAGGACGTGGACGACACGTTGGAGGGCGCCCGCCGGGTGGTGGCCGCCCGTGACCCCGTGGCCGTGGACGCCTACGGGGCCTACATGTTCGGGTTTGCCCCGGAGGAGATAGGCTTCGTCAGGAACGCCGCCGAGGCGGGCCTGGGCCGGGCCGACTGGCAGTCCCTGCCCGTCATTGAGGAGCATATCTGACCGGACGCTCCAGGATCGGCGGCTGGGTCGTCCTCGCCCGGGACGATGGCTCATGAGCACCCCCGGCTCCCGAGCTTGCGCCGGCCGGCCGCTGTGGCTAAGCTGGGAGTGCGCTTTGAGGAGGGCCAGGAGGTGGTTAGCAGGGATTCAGTTCTGCAGACGCTGGCCGGCCTGATGGATCAGTTGCGGGAGGACTATGGGGTCAAGCGGATGGGGCTCTTCGGCTCCGTCGCGCGGCGAGGGGCCGATTCCGAGAGCGACATAGACCTCCTGGTCGAGTTTGAGCGGCCGATCGGGTTCTTCAGGTTCCTCGAACTCGAGGATTTCCTCACAGACCGGCTGGGGCACAAGGTTGACCTGGTGTCGCGCAGGGCCCTCAAGCCGCGCATAGGAGCTCGCATCCTGGAGGAGGTCGTGGACGTATGAACCATGAGTTTGGGGATTACATCGCCGACATCCTCAACGCAGCGCAGGAGGTCGAGGAGTTCACCGAGGACATGGGCTTCGACGCCTTCGCAGCCGACAGGAAGACGATCAACGCCGTCATAAGAAGCCTGGAAGTGATGGGAGAGGCAGCGAAGCGTATACCAACGGAGATTCGGCAGCGATATCCCGCGATCCCATGGAAGCAGATGGCTGCCATGCGGGACAAGCTCATCCACGAATACTCCGGCGTTGACCTCCAGATTGTCTGGGCCGTGGTCAGAGACGAGCTGCCACCGTTGCGCCCCCGTATCAGAGGGATGGCACAGGATTTCGGCCTTCCTCTGTGACCTGGGCCCACGGCCCCCGGCCTTCAGGTGAGCTGGTAGGCTTCCCAGCCCTTCCGCAGCATTCCTGCCAGCTCCTCAACCACCTCGCGGCTTTCGGGAAGCACGGCGATGTTCCGGTTCTCCTCCGGGTCGAGACGGTGGTCGTAGAGCATCTGCGCCGTCCTCTCGCCTTTGTCGTCGGTCCACTCCGTGTAAAGGTAGCGGTCGGTGCGCACGGAGTCGCCGGCCTTGTAGCGGCTGAAAAGCGCCTCTTTCCAGTGGCGCTCCGGCGTGTCGAGCAGCGGTGCGAAGCTGGTCCCCTCCAGGTGGTCCGGCAGGGGCAGGCCGGCCAGCTCGCAAAG
>CAYFVS010000323.1:0-10930 GCA_964346565.1 uncultured candidatus Brocadiaceae bacterium
CAGTCCGATTCCATCGAGGGCATCACGCACAGCCTGTGCACGCTGGAGTTCGAGATCCACCGACCGCTCTACGACTGGTTCCTCGACCAGCTTGGGATCTATCATCCGCGCCAGATTGAGTTCGCTCCGCTGGGCCTGACCAACACCGTGCTGAGCAAGCGGCGGCTGCGACGGTTGATCGAGGAGGGCATGGTGGACGGCTGGGACGACCCTCGGATGCCCACCCTGTGCGGGATGCGTCGCCGGGGCTACACGCCGGAGGCCATCCGCTCGTTCTGCGACGAGATCAGCGTAGCCAAGACCGAAAGCACCGTGGACATGGCCCTGCTGGAGCACCACCTGCGCACGGACCTGAACCGGCACTGCCCGCGGCGCTTCTGCGTGCTGCGGCCGCTGAAGCTGGTCATTGACAACTACCCCGAGGAGCAGGTGGAGATCATGCAGTGCGTGAACAACCCGGAGGACGAGAGCGCCGGCACGCGAGAGGTGCCCTTCGCCCGGGAACTCTACATCGAGCGGGATGACTTCATGGTGGAGGCGCCGCGCAAGTTCTACCGCATGACCCCGGGACGCGAGGTGCGCCTGCGGTGGGCCTACTTCGTCAAGTGCGTCGGTTACGAGACCGACCCGGACACGGGTGAGGTTACTGTGGTGCACTGCACCTATGACCCGGCCACCAGGGGAGGGGACGCCCCCGACGGACGGAAGGTGAAGTCCACCCTCCACTGGGTGCCCGCCGGCCAGGCCCTCGACGCGCGCGTGCGCGTTTACGAGCGGCTGCTGTTCGAGCCGGAGGAGATGGACGAAGAGCCGGAGGACGTGGTGGACCGGTTCAACCCGGATTCACTGGAGGTGCTGACCGGCTGCCGGGTCGAACCCTCGCTGGCTGACGCGGCGCCCGGCGACCGATTCCAGTTCGAGCGCAAGGGGTACTTCTGCGTTGACCCCGACTCGACCGAGGACCGGCTGGTGTTCAACATGACGGTCGCAATGCGCGACCAGTGGAAGCGCATCCAGCAGCGCAGGAAGCATTCCGGGTAGTGCGGCCCCTATGCGCCTCCGAACAGGCGCGCCGCGTTCTCCGTGGTAAGGCCGGCGATTTCCTCCGGCGTCTCCCCCCGCAGCCTGGCCACGGCTTCCACCACGTCCACCAGAAAGGCGGGCTCGTTGCGCAGACGGCCCCGCCCGGCCGGGGTCTGGTAGGGACAGTCGGTCTCGACCAGCAGCCAGTCGGGCGGCATCCTGCTCACGGCTGCCTTCAGGCGCTCGTATCCCTCCCGGGTCACGGCGGCGGCCAGAGAGACGTGGAAGCCGAGCGCGATGTACTCCTGAGCCACGTCGCCGGGCCGGTCGAAGCAGTGCCGCACGCCGCGCACTCCGGCGCCCTCCTCCTCAAGCAAGGCCAGCACGGCGTCGTCCGCCCGGCGGGAATGCACGATAAGCGGCTTGCCGACCGCACGGGCCAGCGCCAGGTGGCGCCGGAGGCCCTCCGTCTGCTGCTCGCGCGTCGTGCGGGAGTGGTGTGAGTCGAGTCCTGTCTCGCCGATGGCAGCCACCTGCGGCAGGCGCGCGAGTTCCTCGATTCGCTGCATGTCCCGGGTGCCGGCCTCGCTCCAGCGGGTGGGGTGGATGCCGACTGCGGCCATTATGCGCCCCGGATGCCGGGCGGCCAGTTCCACTGCCCGTCGCGAGGAAGCCAGGTCCACTCCGGGGCACAGCAGCCGCGCCACCCCCGCGCGTTCTGCCCGGCGCAGCACGTCGGGCAGGTCGCCGGCGAAACGCGTCGAGTTCAGGTGCGCGTGGGAGTCGAACAGCTCCATCGGGGGTGGCCGTCCCGCGTAAGTGGCGCGTGTTGTTGGTCTGGAGGGAGGCCATTATAATGCAGCATAGGCGGCCCCGCAGGGGCCGTCGCGCCGCTGGGCTGCGTGATGGTGGTCGCCGAGATGGCGGAACTTCGTCAGGATCCGGTCAGCGGGCGTTGGGTCATAATCGCTACTGAGCGTGCGGCCCGCCCGCACGACTTCCGGGTGCCGCGGGAAAGGAGCCAGGTCGGGTTCTGCCCCTTCTGTGAGGGCAACGAGGAGCGTACCCCGCCGGAGGTCTATGCCGTCCGGTCGGAGGGCACAGAGCCGAACACGCCGGGCTGGCAGGTGCGCGTGGTGCCGAACCGTTTCCCGGCCCTGCAGGCCGAACAGGACGCGGCGTACCTGGGGGACGGGTTCTACCGGGCCGTCGGCGGCCACGGCGTGCACGAGGTGATCATCGAGTCGCCGCGTCACGTGACCAGCCCTGCTGAGGCGCCGCCGGAGGAGCTGGTACCGGTGATCCAGACCTATTGCGCCAGGGCCCGGGTGCACAGCACTGAGGGGCTGTCCTACGTGCTGCTGTTCAAGAACGTGGGCCAGCGGGCCGGGGCGAGTATCGAGCACTCCCATTCCCAGTTGATCGGCGTGCCCGTGCTGCCGAAGCGAGTGGCAGAGGAGATGCAGAATTGCCGCGACTACCACAGTCGCGAGGGGGAGTGCCTGTTCTGCGGGATAGTGCGGCGCGAGAGGCAGGCGGGGACGCGCATTGTGCTCGAGCGGGACGGGTTCGTGGTCTTGAGCCCCTACTCCGCGCGGTTCCCCTTCGAGCTGTGGGTTCTGCCGACGTTCCACGCGGCGCACTTCCACGAGCTGTCGGAGGACCAGGCCGGGCAACTGGCGCACGTGCTGCACGAGGCGCTCACGCGCCTGGAAGTGTGCCTGAGGGAGCCGCCCTACAACTACGCCGTGCACACTGCGCCGGTCGGCACGCCGGCAGGCGAGCCCTATCACTGGCACATCGAGGTGATACCCCGCGTGACGCGGGTGGCCGGCTTCGAATGGGGCACCGGCTTCTACATAAACCCGATGGAGCCTGAGCGCGCCGCGGAGTACCTGCGCCGGGTCAGCGTTCAGCGCCCCCATGCCGGGGCCCGCGCGGACCGATGACGGACTGTGACGCCAGGCAAGGAGCGAGTGCTATGCAGATCGCGATGGTGGCCTCGGAGGTAGCACCCTTCAGCAAAGAGGGAGGACTGGCGGACGTGCTGGGCTCCCTGCCGGCGGCGCTGGCCCGGCTGGGAGAGGACGTCTGCGTGTTCAGCCCGCTCTACCGGGGCGTCAGGGAGTCAGCCCGGGACGAGGGCCGGCCACTGCGGCGCGCCTGCGAGGGCCAGCTTTGCGTGCCGATGGGCGACACGGAGGTGTGCGGGGCGCTGTGGCAGTCCTCACTGCCCGAGGACGGGACGAGGGTCTTTTTCCTGGAGAACGACCGCTACTACGACCGCGATGGCTACTACACCAACCCCGCCGACAACAGTGACTACCAGGACAACAGCGAGCGGTTCATCTTCCTGTCCCGGGGCTCGCTGGAGGCGTTGAGGATGCTCCACATGCGGCCGGACGTCATCCACGGCCACGACTGGCACACCGGGTTGGTGCCGGTCTACGTGGAGCACATCTACCGCCCCGACCTCCCCGAGACAGCCACCGTGTTCACCGTGCACAACCTGGCCTACCAGGGCATCTTCTGGCACTGGGACATGCAACTGGCGGGCCTGCCGTGGAGCCTGTTCAACTGGAAGATGCTCGAGTACTACGGGAATCTGTCCTTCCTGAAGGCCGGGCTGGTGGGGGCGGACGTGCTGACCACCGTCAGCAAGCGCTACGCGAAGGAGATACAGACCGAGGAGTTCGGCCGGGGCATGGACGGCGTGCTGCGGGAGCGCTCCCAGGACCTCTATGGGATAGCGAACGGCATTGACATCGACGAGTGGGACCCGCAGACCGATCCGGTCGTGGCTGCCAACTACAGCGCCGAGGACCTGTCGGGCAAGGCTGAGTGCAAGGCTGACCTGCAGAGACGGTTCGCGCTGCCGCGGAGGGCGGACGCGCCCCTGATTGGGATGATCTGCCGGCTGGTCGCCCAGAAGGGGCTGGACCTGCTGGAGCGGTCTCTGCCGCAGCTTCTCGAGCTGGGGGTGCAGCTCGTGGTGCTGGGCAAGGGGGAGATGCGCTATCAGCAGTTCCTGCAGCAGGCCCGCGAGCAGCACCCCGACCAGGTGGGCGTGCTGATTGACTACGACGCGGCGATGGCCCACCGCGTCGAGGCGGGCAGCGACATGTTCCTGATGCCCAGCCAGTTCGAGCCCTGCGGGCTGAACCAGTTGTACAGCCTGCGCTACGGCACGGTGCCGGTGTGCCGGGAGACGGGCGGGTTGGCCGACACGGTTATGGACTACTCGCAGGAGGGCCTGGAGAGTGGAGAGGCGACGGGCTTCCTCTTCGGACCCGACGAACCGGAGGCGCTCGCGGAGGCCCTGCGCCGGGCCCTGAGCGTCTATGCGGACGGGGACGAGTGGCGTGCGCTGCAGCGCAACGGCATGGCCCAGGACTGGTCGTGGGAGCGTAGCGCGCGGGAGTACCTCCAGGTCTATCAGCAAGCCCGGCGAAGGCGGAACATCGAGTGAGCACAGAGCGGGAAATGGCTCGGAAGCCCGGGATGACCCAGGAGCGGGAGCTGGTCGCGGGGATCCTGCGCGAGCACCGCGAGGAGTTGATGCGCAGGTGGACCGGAAAGGTCCTGCTGCTGGCCCGCGAGCGGGGGGCGGAGCAGATCCTGGAAGACCCGAGCGTGCTGCAGGACGCCCGCGAGTTCCTGGAGCTGATGGTGCGCTGGCTGGAAGGGGAGGGCTCAGAGGCCGACATGGCCTCCTTCTACCACCTGATCCTGGAGGGGCACGAGTACCACGTCCGGCTGGCCGACATCGCCTACGTGCTGCTGGAGCTGAAGAGCGTGGGCAAGCAGGTCATCTTCGAGAACCTGTCCGACGAGCTGTCCGCATTCCGCGTCTCGCGGCTGCTGGACGACGCCGTGGAAGGCGTGCTGCGCAAGAGCGCCGACCTGTATGAGCTCACCAGCAGGGCCGACCAGCAGACGGCCGAGGAGCGCCTCCAGGAGATATTCACCGCCTGGGAGCTGGAGTCCGCCCTGGCACATGCCGAGACCCCGGAGCAAGTCTGCCGCATTGCCTGCGGCACGTTGCGGGACATGTGGGCCGTGCGCTCCTGTTGCTGGCGGCTCTACCATCCACCGGCGACCGGTCCCCGGGATGTCCGTGACGGAACCGAACTGCCCGTGCCGATGGTGGAGGAGCAGCGTCAGTACCTGACCCGGCGCGAGCTGGAGGCCGGAGGCACCGTGAGTTTGATCGAGGCCGTGCGGCGACGGCGGGAGCCCTACACCTGCGAAGACGTGGCTTCCTGCGCGGACATTGTGAACGCGCCGGAACTGCTGGCGGCGGGGGTGCGCAGCCTGGTCTGCCATCCCCTGGTCGCCCGTGACCGGGTGGTGGGCGTGTTGCTGGCAGCGGGGGGGCAGGAGGGCCTGCTGCGGCGGGCGGACCTGCGCAAGCTGGAGGGCCTGGCCAGCGTGGTGGCCCTTGCGCTGGACCGCACGGGCCGGCTGCAGCTCTCCCACAAGCGCCTGAGCGAGGCGGAAGTCATCGCCCGGATAGGTCGCTCCCTGCTGGAGCTGCCCACACGGGACGCCCTGCTGCAGGGCGTGGCGGCCGCGCTGCGGGAGTTCCGCGACTACTTCGACGTGTCGCTGCTGTGGCTGGACGAGGAGGCCGGCGAGTGCGTGCTGGTGGCCGAGGCCGGTCGCGAACGACGCTACCGCCCGGAGGATTACCGCCAGGCCGTCGGGGAGGGGTTCATTGGCATCTGCGCAGAGACCGGGGAGACGATCCGGGCGACTGACCTGGAGCGGGACTCACGCCGCCTGATCGCCTTCGAGGAGGAGTACCAGGTGCGCACCGAACTGGCCGTGCCCGTGCGTCGCGGGGAGGAGGTCCTGGGGGTGATTCATCTCCTGTCCGACCGCGAGGACGACTTCCCGGACAGCGACGTGGCCGGCATCGAACACGTGGCCCCACACATCGGCGTGGCGCTGCAGAACGCCAGGATGATGGACCAGCGAACGCGGGACCGTTACGAACTGGAGCGGGCCCATCGGCAGCTGGCCAACATCATCCGCAGCACCGCGGTGGGCATAACCAGCGCGGACACGCGGGGCGTCTACAACCACTGGAGCCCCAGTTGCGAGGCCATGCTGGGCTACAGCGCCGCCGAGGTGATTGACCGGAAGACGGCTGCGGACTTCGCCGCCGAGCCATACGACCTGGCGGGGGCCCTGCGGGAGTGCAGGGAAGCGGGCCGGGCCGTGGCCGAGCGCACCTGGCTGCGCAAGGACGGCACCCCGCGGACCATCCGCGAGACCCGCGTGCCGCTGGCGGACGAGCAGGGCACCCACATCGGGTTCACCTCCTACCTGGTGGACGTCACCGAACAGAAACGGGCCCAGGAGCAACTGCGCCGGGAGCGCGACATGCTCCAGCTCGTGGTGGACGCCATGGGGGCGGGCCTGGCGTTGTTCGACGCGGACCTGAGGCTGCAGTGGGCCAACAGCACGCTGACGAACTGGTTCGAGCTGAGCGAAGAGGACCTGGGCAAGAAGTGCCATGACATCTACCTCTGCGGCCGCCGTTCGGAAAGGGAGTGCGCCGCCATCAAGGCCGCCCTTGCCGGACGGCCTTTGACCCGGCTGCACGAGTTCACCGACCGGGCCGGCCAATGGCACTGCTATCAGCAGGTCTTCACCCCCACCCAGATGGGTGAGACCCGGCTGGTGGTGCTGAGCATGGACGTGACCGAGCAGCGGCGCCAGAACGAGCAGCTCCGCCTGATCAGCAAGCTGACTGAGAAGGTGGACACCTCGCTGGACCTGGAACGTGTGCTGCACCTGGTGCTGACCTGCGTCACCGCCGGCCACGCCATCGGCTGCAACCGGGCCGCCGTGTTCCTGCTCGACGAGCAGGGCGAGTACCTGGAGGGCAAGATGGCCGTCGGCCCCACCAGTGGGGAGGACGCCAGCCGCATCTGGCACGAGCTGGAAAGGACCCATCCCAGCATTGACCAACTGCTGGAGTCCGCCAGTCCCTCCGACAGCGACAGGGAGCTGACTGAGCGGGTCCGCTTCCTGCGCATACCCGTCCGGAGGACGGATAACACGCTGGTCAGCACGCTGCTGGACCGCTCGACTGCCTATGTGGGCGACACCCGGACGGACGCGCACGTCGGCGGACCTGTGGCCGAGGCGCTCGAGCTGGAGGAGTTCGTCTGCGTGCCTCTGGCGGCCCAGGACGAGCCTCTTGGCGTGATGCTGGCGGACAACAAGTACTCGGGCAAGACGGTTGATCGCTACCAGGTGGAACTGCTGGAGATGTTCTGCCGGCAAGCGTCGCTGGCCATCGCCAATGCCCGTGCCTATGAGAGGATTCGCTCGCAGTTGCAGGAGATCCGGCGCACTCGTGACCGGCTGATTGCCGCCGAGCGCATGGCCAGCGTGGGCCGAATGGCGGGGCACCTGGCCCACGAGATCCGCAATCCGCTGACCACGATCGGCGGGTTTGCCGCTTCCATCGCCCGGCGCCATCCGGACGACTCCGTCACCCACCGGAACGCAAGCATCATCCACGACGAAGTACGGCGCCTGGAGCGCACGCTGGTCAACGTGCTGGACTACACCCGGCCCCTGCGGCCTGACAAGGAGCCGATCCAGATCAACGAACTGGTCATGGAGACCGTCGCCCAATTCGACCAGCAACTGCAGGAGGCAGACATCAAAATCAGGATGTCCCTGGCGGAGGAACTCCCCCCCGTGATGGCCGACCGGCAGATGATCAAGCAGGTCGTGCTGAATCTGGTCAAGAATGCCATGGAGGCGATGGAGGACAAGGAACAGGCCACCCTGTCGGTCATCACCTCCGCCGAGGAGGAGAGGGCTGTTATCGAGGTGGCGGACACCGGCGGGGGCATGCCCCCCGAGGTGCGCGAGAACCTGTTCAGCCCGTTTTTCACCACGAAGATAGGCGGTGTGGGGCTGGGGCTGAGCGTCTCGCAGCGCATCGTCCGCCAGCACGGGGGCGACATAGACGTGCAAAGCGAACTGGGGGTGGGTTCCCGCTTCGTGGTGTCGCTGGCCACAGAGCAACCCGAACAGGAAGGGGTCTGACGCTATGGCGAGAATACTGCTCGTCGAAGATGAGGAGCACATCCAAGTACTCTATGCCCAGGAGCTGGAGGCTGAAGGGCACGAGGTGATCTGCGCCGCTGACGGGCGGACGGCGGTGGAGATGGCCAGGGAATGCCGGCCCGACCTGGTCATTATGGACATCAACCTGCCGGAGAAGATGGATGGCATCGAGTCCATGTCCAAGATACTCGGCGCCAACAAGGATATCCCCGTCATCATCAACACCGGCTACAGCGAGTACAAGGACAACTTCATGAGCTGGGCCGCCGATGCCTACGTGCTGAAATCATCCGACCTGACGCCGCTTAAGGAAGCCATATCCCAGGCGCTGGGCAAGAGAAGGATGGCCGACTGAGGCGCGCCATGGAGGTCTCTGAACTGCTCAAAGACACGCTGGTCATGGTTCTGGCCGGGGGCCAGGGGGAGCGACTCTACCCTCTGACCAGGTACCGGGCCAAGCCCGCCGTCCCTTTCGGAGGCGCCTACCGTATCATTGACTTCACCTTAAGCAACTGCCTCAACAGCGACCTGCGGCGCATCTACGTGTTGACCCAGTACAAGGCCGACTCTCTGAACCGGCACATCCGACTGGGCTGGCAGCTGTTCAACCCCGCCATCGGCGAGTACATCGAGATACGTCCGCCCCAGCAGAGGATGTCCTCGGATTGGTACCTGGGCACGGCGCACGCAATCTACCAGAACATCTACACCCTCGAGCAGGAGCGCCCCGAGTGCGTCCTGGTGCTCAGCGGCGACCACGTCTACCGGATGGACTACGCCCACATGCTGCGCACCCACCACGAGGGCCAGGCCGACGTGACGGTGGCCTGCGTCGAGCGCCGTGTGGGCGAGGCGGCCGGCCGGCTGGGTGTGGTTCGGGCGGACGCGGGCGGGCGCGTGCTGAGCATTGCCGAGAAGCCCTCCGAACCCGGCGAACTGCGCGAACACCGAGGCCATTGCCTCTGCTCGATGGGTATATACGCCTTCCAGACCGAAAGCCTGGTGCGGCGCGTCATAGAGGATGCCAAGACCGACAGCGAGCACGACTTCGCCCTCAACGTGCTACCCGAGATGGTCCGCAAGGGCGACTCGGTGTTCGCCTACCGCTACGACGGCTACTGGCGTGACATCGGGACGCTGGATGCCTACTGGGACGCCAACATGGACCTTCTGCGCGTGCAGCCGCCCTTCAACCTGTACGACCCGGAGTGGCCGATCCGCAGCTATGCCACCAGCCGGCCTCCGGCGAAGGTGGTCTTCGGTCCGGGGCAGGGCGGCCAGCCCCACTCGGAGGTCTACAACTCGCTGGTCTGCAACGGGGCCATAATCAGCGGGGCCCATGTCTCCGACTCCATCATCGGTCCTGACGTGCGCGTGGAGGTGGGCAGCCGGCTGGAGCAGTCCATCGTACTTGAGGACACCCGTGTGGGCCGCAACGTGATCGTGCGTCGGGCCATCCTGGACAAACACAACACGGTTCCCGATGGGGCGCACGTAGGCGTTGACCAACAACGGGACCGGCGCCACTTCTCGATCAGCCCTGAGGGCGTCGTTGTCGTGCCAAAGGCCCTGCCGTGGCCGCGCAGTTGACAGCACTTCTGGCGGAGACCTCCAGTGCCTCAGGACAACAGCGAAGCGCCGGATGAGCGGCCGGGCAGCGAACCTGCCGAGGGGGAGGACTCTCTGGGAGCGGTCGTCCGCGGGCCGGAGTCCATCTACGTTTACTGGACGCTGGAGGGGCCACGCAGCCGGACGGTCGGCCGGCAGCTCGGCGGGGACGTCGAATGGGTCCTGCGGGTGCTCGACCTGGCCGAAGGCACCAGCACCGGCGTCTCCGTTGAGCCGGAAGCCGGCGGGCATTACGTGGAGGTCAAACCCGGCCGAACTTACGGCTTCGAGCTCGCCGCCCGGGCCCCGGGCAGGTGGCGCACCGTCTGCCGTACGGAGCGCATACGGGTGCCCCAGGTCGGCCCCGGAGAGGAGGCAGGCAGGCCACCGACGGCGCTGGAACGCATCCGCCTCGCGCCGCAGAAGCCAAACGTCCCCGGGCTGGACTACGAGAGCACCGAGCCCTACCTGGCCACCAGCCCCCATCCGGAGCCCGATGAGGACGACTCCTGACCGGTTCAATGTCCATCCCGCGCGGATACATCACCTTCGTGCTCCACTGCCACCTGCCCTACGTCCGCCACCCTGAGCATGAGCACTTCCTCGAAGAGGACTGGTTCTACGAGGCGGTCGCGGAGACCTACGTCCCCCTGCTGCTGATGCTCTGGCGCCTGGAGGCCGACGGCGTGCCCGGTCGCGTCACGCTGTCGCTGAGCCCCACCCTGTGCGAGATGGCCACCAACGAGCTGCTCGTGGGCCGGTGCGCCCGCTACCTGGACCGACGCCTGGAGCTGGCCGAGAAGGAGGTGGCTCGCACCGAAGGCACAGCGTTCGCGGAGACAGCCCGGCTCTACCTCCGCCGCTACGGGGAAGCGCATCGCACCTTCGCTGAACTGGGCTGCGGCGGCTTGCCGGCCGCTTTCGCCGAGCTGGCCGGCGAGGGCCGCATTGAGCTGATTGGAAGCGCCGTCAGCCACGCCCTGCTGCCTCTGCTCGAAGCAGGGACGAGCCGGGCGGCGCAGGTCGCCGCCGGGCTGTCGAACTTCCAGAAGCACTTCGGCGGCCGCCCGGAGGGCTTCTGGCTGCCGGAATGCGCCTATGAGCCCGGCCTGGAGGAACTGCTGGCCGGATTCGGCGTCCGCTACTTCTTCCTGGACACCCACGGTGTGCTGCTTGCCGATCCGGCCCCGCCCTTCGGGGTGTT
>CAYFVS010000324.1:0-2252 GCA_964346565.1 uncultured candidatus Brocadiaceae bacterium
TGCCGAGGTCGAGCCCGAGCTGCCGCTTCCCTTCGAGGAGCCGAAGGAAGGCGAGCCGCCGCCTCCGCCCGCCGCCCCCAGGCCGGCGGCGGTCTTGACCTGCCGGCTGACGGCCAGGAACGAGCACATGCCCAGGAAGCGCGCCAGCAGGATGTTCTCGGTGAAGATCGCGGCGAAGAAGATGGCCACCGTCTGCGCGGTCATGGCCCTGCACCCCCCTGGCCGGGCTGCGCCTCCTCGCCCTCCGGCGGGGAGGCGTAGCGCCTCGCCACCCAGATGGCCAGCGCCAACGCGAAGAAGGCCCCCGGAGGCATGACCATAATCGTCCACGGCCGCCACCACGGGCCCAACACCTGGAAGCCGAACAGCGTGCCCATGCCCATCAGCTCCCGGAAGAACGCAATCACCAGCAGGATGATCGAGTAGCCGATGCCGCAGGCCACGCCGTCCACGAACGACGGCCAGACAGCGTTTGAGGAGGCGAACCCCTCCGCCCTGCCCATGATGATGCAGTTGGTGATGATCAGCCCGACGTACGCCCCGAGCTGCTTGCTGATGTCCGGCAGGTACGCGTCAATCAGTATCTTGAACACGATCACGAAGCTGGCGATTATCAGCACCTCGACCATCATGCGCACCCGGCGGGGAGTCAGCCGGCGCAGCAGGGAGACGGTGACGTTCGAGCAGACGAGCACGAATATCAGCCCCACGCACATGACGGTGGTATTGGCCAGCAGGTTCGTCACGGCCAGAGTCGAGCAGATGCCCAGTATCTGCCGGAAGATGGGATTCTCATGCCAGATGCCCGTCTTGAGCACCTGGCAGGACCGCGAGAGCGTGAACTTCCTGAGCAGATCCGGCACGTCTATCCCCCCTCGGGCCTAATCGTCGGCGGGCCGTCCTCCTGGACGGCGCGCCGGAAGGCGAGCAGCGCCGCATTGATCAGGCGCTCGACTGCCTTGCTTGTGCCGGTGGCCCCGGTGATGGCGTCAACGTCGTTCGGCCCGGCCTCCTCCCCCGCGCGCACCAACCGCACCAGCAAGCCGTCGGGCCCCGGTTCCTGCGGCAGCGTGAGGCCACGGAACTGGTCCTCGAACCAGGGGCTGGCGATCTCCGCCCCCAGGCCGGGGGTCTCGCTTTGCCCGAAGAAAGCCAGCCCGCGCAGCGTCTCCAGGTCCGGCTCCACCGCCAGGTAGCCCCGCACTTCGTCCCAGAAGCCCTGGCCCGCCACCTGGAAGGCAAAGCCCTCCGGCTGCCCCTCCTCCGAGATGCCTGCCAGCACGCGCGTCCGGCCACGTCCCGTCTCCACAGCCAGGTCGGTCGGCCGGATGCGGCACTCGTACAGCTCGACGGCCTCCTGCGCTGTGGCATCGGGCGGCACGGATATACGGAGCACGCGCATGACGACCCGCTTCTCGGCCAGCTCGCGGTTCAGCTCCACGCGCCGGGCGGTCGCCATGTGCACGACCGAGACTCCCGCGGTGAACAGAGCCGCCACCAGCGCCATGTACACGACGGTGAAGGCCTTCTCGCCCATCATTAGCCCTCCGATGCAGCGACTGCACGACGGCGCGCCCCCTGCCACTGGTTCACGTAGTGATCCATGATCGGCGTGAAGGTGTTCATCAGCAGTATGGCGAACATGACGCCGCCGGCAAAGTTGCTGAAGCCACGGATGATGACCGTCAGCGCGCCTATCCCGATGCCGTAGACGTAGCGCGCGGGATTCGTCGCCGGGGCGCTTACCGGGTCAGTCGCCATGTAGACGCTGGCGAACATGAAGCCCCCGGCCAGCAGCGTGTAGAGCGGCCCGGGAACTGACGGCGAACCGAGCGCCCAATGGAACAGCGCGCTGAAGATCGCCCCGCCCGCCAGACAGGAGACAACGATGCGCCAGTTGGCCGTCTTCGTCAGCAGAAGGTACGCCCCGCCCGCCAGGATGAGAACCGCGGACGTTTCCCCCAGCGAACCCGACGTGTTGCCCAGCAGCAGCCGTCCCAGCTCCGCCGGGCCCTCCCCCCAGACGTACCCCGCCAGGGGGGTCGCGCGGGTGAACGCGTCAGCCCCCGGGGCCCACCGGGCCAGCCCGGCCGGGAAGCCGCTGAAAGGGGCCACCCAGCGGCTGGTCATCGCCACGGGGAAGCACACGTAGACGAAGCACCGCCCCACGAGGGCGGGGTTGTAGACGTTCCGACCAAAGCCCCCGAACACCTCCTTGCCGAACGCAACGGCCACCACGGCGGCCACCCCGA
>CAYFVS010000325.1:0-13491 GCA_964346565.1 uncultured candidatus Brocadiaceae bacterium
AGGCAGTCAGTGCCCCGCCGACAGACCGAGCGTACACCGAGGGCGCCGGGAAGTCAAAGGCTGGGGGGCTCCGTGGCGCTGGCGGCGCACAGGCAAACTCCGGCAAGAACGGCGGCGCCAGAGGCGAATCACCGGGAACGCTGCTACTCAGCCCCCTCCACCTGCCGGTGAGCCCACTGCACGACCGTCTGCGCCAACTCCACAGCTTCTCGATACTGCTCCTCTGTAACGGGTTCGAACAGCGTCGGATAGCGGGCAATCACGGCATACGGCGTCAGTGTCTCGACCGCCCTGACAGGCGCGGGGATGTCCACTCCGCTCTCCTCCAGCAGTGTTAGCAGTCGCGCCAGGTCGTGCACGTAGGGGAACTCCACGCTACGTTCCATGAGAACGGCCTTGATGGCCTTCTCCGCGGCCTGTTGAGCGTCGAAGCAAAGGTCCTCCAGGTAGATGCCCTCCAGGCGGCGGTCTGCCCGCGCACGCTTCAGATTGCTTTCCGCGCGGTTCAGCCATTCGAGCGGGTCACCCGGCGGGCGTCTGTTCGGCATCGTAGATGATCTTCCCTTCCTGGAGCGCCGGGGCTATGATGAGGGCGGGGTTGTCGCCGTAACGGTCTACGTCTTCGGGAGTTACTACGATCGCGTCCACCGCCTCCGCCACGCCGTGGAGGTTGGCGTAGATGCGCTGGGCAAGCTCCAGGCGGTTGGCACCGGACTTGACAACCAACAGGTCCACGTCGCTGTTGCGGCCCATCCGGCCGCGCGCGGCAGAGCCGAACATGACGATGCGCTCCGGGTCGGCGACCTCCACGATCCGACGCACGATCTCCGCCAGCGCTTCCTGCGAAACCGCTCTGGTCTCCTGGCTCATAGCTGTCCCCTCAGCCGGCGCGCCGAGTCTCCGCCCGCAAAGCACAATGTAGCTGCATTAGACGCGGCTGCGCGGGCCCTGTCAAGCCGGTGAGCGCTCACAACCATTCCTCGCCGGTGTTGGCGATCACGATGTGACGGCGCCAGCCTTCGGACGGCTCGGGGAAGTCGCGGCGGTGGTGCACCCCGCGGGATTCCTCCCGCTGCCGGGCGCTCATCGCTATCAGCCGCGCCACCACCAGCATGTTCTGCATCTCCCAACCGGCCGGCTTCTGGAACTCCTTGTCCATCACGTAGCGACACCAGAAGGTGATCATCTCGAGGGCTTCGTCCAGCTCCGCGCCTTCGCGCACCACCCCCGCGTTGCGCCACATGAGGCTCTTCAGCGAGTTGCCGACGTCGGTCAGGTTCAGGTTCCCGTAGGTGGGCTCCTGCGGCAGGCCCTGAAGGGCATGCACTGACAGCGGCTCGGGCATGGTCTCCAGCCCGGCGGCCGCTGACTCCGCGCAGCGCCGCCCGAACACCAGCCCTTCCAGAAGCGAGTTGCTGCCCAGCCGGTTGGCCCCGTGCAGGCCGGTGCAGGCGACCTCGCCGCAGGCCAGCAGGTTGCCCACGTCGGTGCGCCCGTCCAGCTCCGTCTGCACGCCGCCCACCATGTAGTGCGCCGCCGGGCGGACGGGGATGAGGTCCTCGGCCGGGTCCAGCTCGAACCGCCGGCACAGGGCGGTGATGGTCGGGAAACGCTCCTCCAGGTAGCCGGCGGACATCTCCCGCACGTCCAGGTAGACGTGCGTGTGCTGGGTGCGCTTCATCTCCTCGATGATGCTGCGGCTGACCACGTCGCGGGGGGCCAGTTCGGCGTCGTCGTGGTAGCGGGGCATGAAGCGCTCGCCGTCGCGGTTCAGCAGGACGCCGCCCTCCCCCCGGAGGGATTCGCTGATGAGCGCGCGCGAGGCGCCGGCCACGTACAGCGTGGTGGGGTGGAACTGGACGAACTCCAGGTCCTGCAGCGAGGCGCCGGCGCGGAAGGCCATCGCCAGCCCGTCCCCGGTGACCTCGGCGGGGTTGGTAGTCTCGCGATAGACGCGCCCGCAGCCCCCGGTGGCCAGGACCGTCTGCTTGGCGCGGGCCATCATCAGGCCGTGGGACTCGTGCCAGATGAGCGCGCCGTGGCAGACGCCGTCCAGCGTCAGCAGGTCGATGGCGAAGGTGTCCTCGAAGGTCTTCACGTTGGCACGGTTGCGCACGTGGCGGGCCAGAGCGCGGCTCATGGCCCGGCCGGTGGCGTCGCCGTTGGCGTGCAGGATGCGCGGCCGGCTGTGGCCGCCCTCACGGGTGAGGGAGAAGGAGGAGTCATCCCGGTCGAAGGGCATGCCCATCTCGACCAGCTCGCGGATGCGCTCGGGGGCGGACTGGGTAACCATGCGGACGGCGGCCTCATTGCAGAGCCCTGCGCCGGCCTCGATGGTGTCCCGGTAGTGCTGCTCCGGAGTGTCGTCGGGTGCGACAGCAGCGGCGACGCCCCCCTGGGCCTCGGCGGTGCTGCCGCCCGCCAGCTCCCCCTTGGTCACCAGCAGGACGGACACGTCCTCCGGCAGCGCGAGCGCCGCGCTCAGGCCCGCCACGCCGCTGCCCAGCACCAGGACGTCGGTGAAGACCTGGGGCACGTTGTGGCTGCTGAAATGGACCAGGTACCGGCGCAGACGAAGGGGCTTTCTCATGGCTCTCGGGACAGCGCCTGGTAATAGCGGTTGACCAGCTCGCGGTAGTAGGGGGAGAGACGCTCGGAGCCGCCCTCGAAGCGGGTGCGCAGTTGATCAGGCGAGGGGCGCTCGACCTGCTGCCCGGAGGCCCGCACGTCGGGGGCGGCCCGCTGCGCGCCGGGCAGCACGCGGCCGGCCTCGCCGGACGGCTCAGTACGGGCGGGCTCGGCGGCACCTTCGGCGGCGGCGGCGACACGGCTCTTGTACTCCTCGATCAGCTTGCGCAGTTCCTCCCGGTTGGTGCCCAGATCGGCCAGGAACTCCTCGGGCAGCTCGTCGGCCTCCAGCATCTGCTCAAGCTCGGCGGCGGCGTTGCCCGCACCGGCCTCCGGCAACGTCTCCTCCGGCGGCCCGGGGGCAGGCAGCGAGCGCACGCCACGGCCCTCGCCGCCGGCGCCGGCGGCCGAGGGCGCTCCAGTCGGGGCTTCGGTATCCGCACCGGGGCCCCGCGACTGCGCCGTGCCGCCATCCTGGCCCTCATCGGCCTGGCCTTCCTGGCCGCCAGCGCCGTCCTGCCCTTCCTCCCCCGCCTCCTCGCCGGGCTGTTGGGCTCCGCCCGCACTGTCGCCCCGGCCCGCCCCGTCGCCACGCTCCTGGCCCGGCCCCTTGCCGGAGCCGTCGCCCTGGCCCGCGCCGGCGTTCGGGCACGGACCGCCGCCGCCCTCGCACGTGCTGCCGGCACACGCGCAGTTGCTCGGACGGCGCGCTTCTTCGGGCCTGGGCTTTGCGGAGTCGGGCTTCGCCGGCTCGCGTTCCGTCCCGGTCTCGGGCTTCTCACCCTCTACGGCTTTGCGCAGGCACCGCAGGGCGTCCCGAACGCGGTCGCGCTTCCCGGCCTCGGGCGGCTGTGTGGGTCTGGCCGGCTCGGCTTCGCCGCCGTCTCGCCGGGAGGGCTGCTGTGGCGGCTGCGCGGGCTCGGGCTGCTCGCTTTCGGGCGGGGGCTGCTCCCGCTTCGGCGGCTGCGGCTTCTCCGCGGCGGGACGCTCATGCGGCTCAGGGCCGGGTATGACGATGCGCCGCTCTTCGGACGATGCAGTTTGGGGCACGGGCGGGCGGTTGTCGGCGACCTCCATGCGGTAGGTGATCGTCTGGCCGGGCCGGAGCAGCAGTTCCGAGAGGTCCCAGAGGTGCTCTGCCCGCTCCAGCTCCCGGACCCGCGGCTCGGCCAGCGTCACGGCCGGGCGCACGAAGCGGTTGACCCGGTAGTGCAGCCGCACCCGGCCGAGGCCGAAGTCATCCGCCGCCGAATAGACGATGCGCGCAGCCTGCTGCGGGTCCATCTCGACGCCGTCCGGCGGCGCGTGCAGGGCCACGGTCGGCGGCTGGTCCTGGAGGCTGGTGATGGTGTGTTCGATAGGGGACTCGTTGCGGAAAACCGCGCCGCCCGGATAGGCAACGCTCTGGAAATGGATGGAGTAAACGTCCGACCGGGCCACCTCGAACTGCCCCGTCAGGGCCTTCTCGTCTGCAAAGGGCCGCAGGGGCACCTCTCGCCCGGAGCCGAACCGGATGTACCCCTCGGCGGGCGGCAGCGTGGTCCCGGCGCGCAATGTGACCTCCGTCCCCCGCAGGGCCTCCACGCTGCCGCCCTCGACCGTCCGGGCAAATAGCCCCGTGTAGGCCGGCGGGCGGAGCTCCAGCCGCACCTCCTCCACCACGGGTCGAGGCAGCGCGCGCACGACGAAGCGTTCGCTGCGGGTATCGCCGGCGACGACGTGATACGCTCCGTCCTCCAGCACGGGGGGGAAGGTGGTCCGCCACAGACCGCCCTCGCGCCGCTCCAGCAGGAGGCGTCGGTCCTCGAACGACCTGCCGGACCAGACCGCATAGACGGTCTCAGCGCCGACGCCGCCGACCCGCACGCGCAAAGTGGGGCGCTGCCCGCGCACGGCGTAGAGGTCCCCCGGCTCGACCGACAGCAGGCGCGTGGCCGTGGGCGGATGGATATCGGCCCGCGGGGCGAGCAGACGGGCCAGGCTCACCGCGGCGCTCTTCGGGGAGAGCAGGCCATAGCCCAGGAAGGCCAGACCCACCGCCGCCAGCACCAGCCCCAGTCTGACGTAGCGGCCGCGCTCCACCGCCACCCCGGCGTCCAGGTCACGCACGTGCGGCGCCACGCGCCGGCCGAGCAGGACCTTCACCTCCCCCGGCGTGCGGGGGTCGTCCCGCACCTGCAGGTAGCTGATCAACGCGTTGCCCAGCTCGGGACGCCGCTGCTCGACGCGCCGGGCGACATACAGTCGCCCCATCCGCCACAGCAGCGGATAGAGCGTCGCCGCCAACGCGCCCACCCCGCAAGTGAGCATGAAGACGCGGAAGAAGGCCAGCCGTCCAGGACGCTGCAGCACCACGCAGTGATCCAGCAGCACGCCCGCCGTCACCAGCGCCAGCAGCGCCAGGGCGCACCACAGATACCCCCAACCGACGCGCCAGGCCGTCACGGCCCGGCGGACGGCGTCAATGCGGTGCAGGACGGGATCTCGCTGTTCGGTCTGGGCGCCCATCGGATCTCCAGGCAATCGCGCACGGCCGGTGCTCCTACACCATCATTATAGCCGGCACGGCGGCAGCGCGAAACAACGCCTCATCCTGCGTGCTCGAACAGCAGCGCGGGGCGGAACCCCACCTTATCGGCGCTCACGCATCGGTAGGCCACCCCATCCGCCTCCCCCTCGAAGGCAGCGCGGGCGTCCTGCCCGTGCAGATGCCCGTAAACGCAGTGGCTCACCCCGGCCTCGGCCGCCATGGCGCACAGCTCAGTGGTGGTGGACGCGGACAGCGGCGGATAGTGGAACATGGCCACTGCCACGTCCCACTCCAGCTCCGCCAGCGCGTGCAGCGACATGCGAAACCGCAGCAGCGTGCGGCGCCAGCGCGGCTCGTCCGACTCGGGGTCGTACTCGGGATGGCCGGGCCAGGGCCAGCCGCGCACCCCGCAGATACCGACACCCCGCTCGGCCGCCGCGTCGAAGCGGATCAGATGCAGCGACGGGCCCAGTGCCGCCCGCACGCGTCGCGGGCGAGAGTACCAGAAGTCGTGGTTGCCTCGAATGACGTACTTCGTGCCGGGCAGGCTGTCGAGGAACTCCAGGTCGGGCCGGGCTTCACTCAGCGTCATCGCCCAGCTCAGGTCGCCGCAGAGCAGCACCACGTCCTCGGGACCGACGCTCTCGCGCCATCGGCCCTCCAGCTTCGCACGGTGGCCCGACCACTCGGGGCCGAACACTGCCATGGGCTTCGCGCCGGAGGCGGACAGGTGGAGGTCACCGATGGCGAAAACCTTCACGCAATACCTGCGTTTGGAAGCTTCCGGATGGCCACCGCTCAGGCCCCGCCGGCAGTCGGACGGCGTTCGGTCACTGGGGCTGTTCCTCGCCCACCTTGCGCCCGATGCCGCCGCGGGTGACCGTTATCTTGATATCCTTCTCGGGGTCAATGCGGAGGGTCACCTCGTCGTCCTTGATGCTGACGATGCGCCCCTTGATGCCCCCGATGGTGTAGACGTCATCCTTCGGGCTGAGGCTGTCCAGCATCTGCTCGCGCTGGCGTTGGCGCCTCTTCTGGGAGCGCGTAGTGAACCAGATGAACAGCCCGAATATCAGGATGATGGGAATCAACGGGGTGATCGCTTCGAAGAGGCTGGGCTGTTCGACCACTCCTCCGGCCGGCTGTCCCCCGGCCTGCTCCGGGACCTCGGCCGCGAGCACCACGGCGCTGGCAAATAGGGCGTTCATCACTGGTCCTTTCCCCTCATGTAGCGCTCCACGAACCGGTCACGGAACTGCGCAAACCGGCCAGCGGCGATGGCTGCCCGGGCGTCTGCCATGAGCCGCGCGTAGAAGACCAAGTTGTGCAGACTCAGCAGGACGGGCCCCAGCATCTCCCCCACCCGGAAGAGATGACTCACGTACGAGCGGGAGTATAACCGACAGCACGGGCAGGCGCAACCGGGCTGTACGGGGCGTGCGTCGTCGCGGAAGGCGCTGTTGCGCAGCCGCAGGCGGCCCGTCGGCGTGAACGCCGTGGCATTCCGACCCATGCGCGTCGGCGCCACGCAGTCGAACATGTCCACCCCCTCCCCTACCGCCCTGACCAGGTCCACCGGGAAGCCCACCCCCATCAGGTAGCGCGGCCGCCCGGCCGGCAGTAGCCGCGTGGTGAACGCAGTCACCTCGCGGCGCTGTTGCTCGCCCTCCCCTACGCTGACACCCCCGATGGCGTAGCCGTCGAATCCCTGCTCGACGGTCCGGCGGGCGCTGCGCTCGCGAAGGTCCTCGTGCACGCCTCCCTGCACGATGCCGAACAGCGCCTGGTCATCGCGCCGGTGCCGCCGCAGGCACGCCTGCCCCCAGCGCAGCGACCGCTCCACGGCCTGCTCCACCTGGTCCCTGGGGCAGGGGTGCGGAGGGCACTGGTCCAGGGCCATCGCCACGTCCGCGCCCAGTCGCTCCTGGACGTCCATGCACTCGGCCGGGCCGAGGAAGATCTCTGCCCCGTCCACCGGGCTGCGGAAGGCCACGCCATCGTCGCTGACCCGCCGATGCTCGGCCAGGCTGAACACCTGGTAGCCGCCGCTGTCGGTCAGAATGGGCCCGTCCCAGGCCATGAACCGATGCAGGCCGCCCTGTTCGGCGATGGTCTGGACCCCCGGCCGCAGCGCCAGGTGGTAGGCGTTGCACAGCACCATCTGCACGCCGGCTTCCCGCAGCCGGTCGGGCAGCAGTCCGCGAACGGTCGCCCGGCTGCCCACCGGCATGAAGACGGGTGTCTCGACCAGCCCTGAACGCATCGTCAGCACGCCGGCCCGCGCACCGGTGCCCTCGTCGCGGGCCGTCACCTCGAACTGGAGCGCATCATCGGTCATAGGATCAGCATCGCGTCCCCGTAGCTGTAAAACCGGTATCGCTGACGCACGGCTTCCTCGTAGGCCGCCAGCACTTGCTCGCGCCCCGCGAAGGCGCTGACCAGCATCAGCAGTGTGCTGCGCGGCAGGTGGAAGTTCGTGATCAGCGCCCCCACCACGCGGAACTCGAACGGAGGGTGGATGTAGAGGTCTGTCCAGCCCTCCTGCTCCTCCCACGCGCCCTGCCGGCCTGCGTGCTCCAGCACGCGGCAGGTGGTCGTGCCGGTCGCCACGATCCGGCACCCCTCCTCCAGGGCGCTCTGCACCGCCCGGGCGGTCTCGGCAGGCAGATGGAACCGCTCCGCATCCAGATGGTGCTCCTCCACCCGCTCCGAACGGACCGGGCAGAACGTGCCCGGCCCGACCAGCAGGGACAGCATGTGCACCTCGACGCCGCTCCGCCTCAGCTCCTCCAGCAGTTCGGGCGTGAAGTGCAGCCCGGCCGTCGGTGCCGCCACCGCGCCAGGACGGTCGGCGTAAACCGTCTGGTAGCGCTCCCTGTCCAGCTCCGGCATCCGGGCGGGCATCCCTCGCTCCCTGCGCGCCTTGAGCACGTATGGCGGCAGGGGCACGGCACCCTCCCGCATGGCGGCCTCCGCGCCACCGTCCGGCAACCGGACCGTCCACCGCCCCCCGCCCAGCTCCTCGACCAGCTCGACGCGGGCGCCCGACTCCCGCAGGGTCAGCACCTCGCCGGGGCGCAGGCTGCCGCTGCTGCGGGCCAGCGCAAGCCATCGCTCCCCCGCCTCCGGGTGCACCAGCAGCAGGCCCACCCGACCGCCCGTCCGGCGGCGCGCGCTGAGCCGCGCCGGAATCACGCGGGCATCGTTCATCACCAGCATGTCGCTGGCCTGGAGCAGCCGGGGCAGATCGCTGAACCGCCGGTGCTCGACGCAGCCACTCTCCCGGTCGAGCACCATCAGGCGGGACTCTGTCCGCCGCTCGGCCGGCACGGCCGCCACCAGTTCCGGCGGCAGGTCGTAGTCGAACAGCTCAGCGCGCATCATGGGGCATCCCGTTCGGCGAAGTTGGGACGTAGAATATGCCACAGCGGCGGCGGACTCTCAAAGGCGCCAGCGATTGCAGCCGCGCCGGCCATCGAGTAAGCTCTCGGACTGGCGCCGGCGGGGTGCTGCACCCGCCCCGGCGTCGGCGACCCGAACACCGACCTGGAGATACCCGGTAGCGCGAAAGGGACCCCATGAAACTGTGCATTGTCGGCTGCGGGTACGTGGGCCTTGTGAGCGCGACCTGCTTCGCCGAGATGGGCAACGACGTCGTGTGCGTGGACTGCGACCGGGAGCGCATCGAGACGCTCCAGCGGGGCGAGATGCCCATCTACGAGCCCGGCCTGGCCGAGCTGGTCGAGCGCAACGCCGAGGGCGGCAGGTTGCACTTCACCACGGACATGGCGGAGGGCGTGGGCCACGGGCAGGTCGTCTTCATCTGCGTGGGCACGCCGGCCGCCCAGGACGGCTCGACCGACCTGTCTGCGGTCATGAGTGTCGCCCGCCAGATAGCCCGGCACATGGACGACTACCGCCTGGTGGTGATCAAGAGCACTGTGCCCGCCGGTACCTGCCGCCAGGCGGCCGAGGAGATGCGCGCCCTCACGGACGTGGAATTTGACGTTGCCTCCAACCCGGAGTTCCTGAAGGAAGGGGCGGCAGTGGACGACTTCTTCCGCCCCGACCGGGTGATAGTAGGTGCGGACTCGGAGAGCCCCTTGCGCACGATGAAGGCGCTCTATGCGCCCTTCCTGCGGACCGGCCGGCCCCTCTTGGCCATGTCCACACTCAGCGCCGAGATGACCAAGCAGGCAGCCAACACCATGCTCGCGGTGCGGATCTCGCTCATCAACGAGCTGGCCGGCCTGTGCGAGGCGACCGGGGCGGACGTGGAGGAGGTGCGGCTGGGCATGGCCGCCGACCGGCGCATCGGTTCGCAGTTCCTGTTCCCGGGGCTGGGGTTCGGGGGCAGTTGCCTGCCCAAGGACATCCGTTCCCTGGCCGACGTCGGGCGCTCCAACAACCACCCCATGCACATCGCCGAGGCCGCTCACCAGGTGAACATGGAGGCACGGGAGCGGTTCCTGCGCCGCATTGCGGCGCACTTCGAGGGGGACCTGAACGGGCGCACGCTGGCTTTCTGGGGGCTGGCTTTCAAGCCGCGCACCGACGACGTGCGGGAGGCGCCGGCCATCTGGCTGATGCAGCGCATCAGCGAGCGCTGGCCGGAGGCCCGTCTCAGGGGTCACGATCCCGAAGCCAACGCCAGGGCCCGGGCCGCGCTGGGCGACTGCGCCGAGATGTTCGAAGGGCAGTACGAGCCGCTGGATGGGGCGGACGCACTGGTGATCTGCACCGACTGGAACGAGTTCCGCTCGCCCGACTTTGAGCGCATCGCGGAGTTGCTCAAGGAAGCACTGATCTTCGACGGGCGCAACCTCTACGACCCCGAGATGATGCGTGAGCTGGGCATCAGCTACTACCCGGTCGGCCGTCCGCCGGTTCATCCGTGACGGCAGGGGCGAGGCTGGCAGGCTGCTGGAGTTGCGCGGCCCGGTCGGCTGCCGTATGCTACGGTTCTCCGCACAGGGCGTGGGAGCCGAGCTATGGCACGGGAAGCCGACGACGAGAGGACGTGCCCCGGGGAGAGCTACTCCATCTCCCTGGCCATCTGCCGCACCCGCCAGCGGAACCAGTATCCGAAGTGTCTGCTGTGCCCCCACCGCGACGCCAAGGTGGCCGGCTCGATCCCGACCGACCCGAAGGTGGGCTCGGCCATTTTCCGTCGCAGCGCCGTGCTGGGCCGCGTGCCGGACGAGATAAGCGATTACGTGGTGCGCAAGGTCGGGCTGGCGTCGGCGCAGTTCCTGCGTTCCCAGAGCCCGGCCGGCTCGCGCATGGCGGTGGCCTGCGACGTGCGGGAGAACTCCCGCAGCTTCACCCGCGCGTTCGCCGAGGGGGTCAACCGCGGCGGCATGGATGTGGCCAACCTGGGCGCCACGCCGCCGGAGATGCTCGCCTTCGCCTTTGGCACCGACGGCTACACGGGCGGTGCATTTGTGGGCGGAGGCACGTACGCCGACGACGTCAACGGCGTGCGCCTGTGGCGGGGGGACGGCCGCATCGTCGGCTTCGGCGACGGGCTGGACAAGATAGGCCTGATCGCGCGGCGCATGCGCCTGGGTTGCAGCCGCATGCCGGGGGAGATGCAGTCGCTGGACCTGGGCGCTGATTACGTGTCCTACGTGCGCAAGTTTGCACCGGACCTTGGGCCGCTGCACATGGTGGTGGACGGCGGGCACGGCGCGGCCGCGCGGCTGGTCGAGGCCGTCTTCGCCGACCTGCCGGTCCGGCTCGAGCATCTGCACTTCGAAGAGGACGGCCGCAACACGTTCCTGGGCAAGCGGTTCCCCTGTGACCGGATGGCGGAGGAGTTGCGCGAGACCATCCGCGAGAGAGGCGCCGCAGCCGGGGCGGCCTTCGACTTCCCCGGAGAGCGGATTGCGTTCTACGACGAGCGGGGCCGCTGGCTGCGCCATGACACGGCGGCGGGGCTGATTGCCACGGAGATGCTGACGCAGAACCCCGGCGGGTGCGTGACGTTCGACCTGCGGTCCAGCGCTACGCTGGGGGCGCGGATCCGGCAATTGGGCGGTCAGCCGGTCAGTGCGCCGACCGGGCGGCAGGCGTTCGCCCGGCAGTTCCGCCGTAACGAGGCGCTCTACGGCTCGGACGCCACGGGCTTGCACTACTTCCGGGACTTCTTCCGCTTCCCCTCCCCCATGCTGGCCCTGCTGATGTTCTGCGCGCACCTGTCGCGGGAGGGGCGGCGCGTCTCGGAGCTGGCCGGCGAACTGGACCGGTTCAGCCGGAGCGGCGAGGTGTCCATCGCCCTGCCCTCGCCGGAGGCGGCCAGCCCGGTGCTGACCCGTGTGCGGGACGAGTTCCAGCACGCCGAACGGGAGATGATAGACGGGCTTACGGTGCGCACTCAGGACTGGTGGTTCAACCTGCGCCAGCCCGGCAAGGCGGCCGAGCTGCGGCTGAACGTCGAGGGCCGCAACAGCCGGGCCGTACGCCGGGGACGTCAGACCGTAGAGAGGATCGTGCATAACGCCCTGGCCGAGGCCGGTCCCTGACACCTGTCTGGCCGGACCATCCCATGGACGACGAACCCATCCGTGTCTGTCTGGTGACATTCGGTTGCCAGATGAACAAGCTGGATAGCCGGCTCCTGGGGGGGGAGCTGGTCCGGGCCGGCTATGCCCTGAGCGATGAGCCCGAGGGAGCGGAGGTGGTCATCTACAACACATGCAGCGTGCGGGCCCATGCCGAGGACCGCGTCTTCAGCCACCTGGGCACCTATCGGCAGCGGGCCGAGCGGGAGGAGCGGTTCGTCCTGGGCGTGGTGGGCTGCACGGCGCAGCGGCTGGGCGAACGCATCGTCGAACGGTTCCCCTTCGTGGACCTCGTCTGTGGGACGCGTTCGTTCCTGCGCGTGCCGGAGCATCTGAAGCGCGTGCTCACCGGCCAGGGGCCGGTGGTGGACGTGGAGACGGACGGCCCGGTGCGGTTCGACCGGATGCCTTGCATGAGGCAGAGCGGCCACAGCGCCTACGTGAGCGTCATGCGCGGGTGCGACAACTTCTGCAGCTACTGCATCGTGCCCCACGTGAGAGGGCGGGAGTTCAGCCGGCCGCCCGGGCAGATCGTCGAGGAGGTGCGCGCCCTGGCGGCGGAGGGCGTCCGCGAGGTGACGCTGCTGGGCCAGAACGTCAACAGCTACGGGCGGAAGATGCCGAGCGGCGAACGATGCGACCTGGCCGGGCTGCTCAGGGCGGTCAGCGAGGTGGCGGGCATCTGGCGCATCCGGTTCGTCACCAGCCATCCGAAGGACATGTCGGACGCCGTACTGGAGGCGGTCGCCGACCTGGAACCGGTCTGCGAGCACCTGCACGTGCCAGCCCAGAGCGGTGCGGACGCCGTCCTGGAGCGTATGAACCGCCGCTACACGGCGGCGCAGTACCGCGACATGGTCCGGCGGGCGCGCGAGACCATCCCCGGTGTGGCTCTGGCGAGTGACTTCATCATCGGCTTCCCCGGCGAAACCGACGAGGACTTCGCGGAGACGCTGCGCCTGCTGCGCGAAGTGCGGTTCCAGCAGTGCTTCATCTTCAGCTACTCACCACGCGAGGGCACGCGGGCGGCGGAGCTGACTGACGACGTGCCCGCCGACGTCAAGCACGAGCGCCACCAGAGGCTGCTGGGGGCCCAGGAGCAGGTGGACGGCGAGCGCCGCGCGGGCATGGTCGGCCGTCAAGTCGAGGTGCTGGTGGACGGCGTCAGCCCGGGTGACCCCACCAGGCTGAGCGGCCGCACGCGGGCGAACGACATCGTGGTCTTCGATGGCCCCGAGTCACTGACGGGCGAACTGGTGCCCGTGCGCGTGGTGGACTCCACCGCGCTGACCCTCTTCGGCGAGGTACAGAACCACGGAGACACAGGAGATTGACCACGACGACACTGCGAGCACAACGAACAGCGATGGACAGGGTTAACAGGATACGTCGGCACATAGGCGAGCTGAGCTACTGTCGCTGCCTTCATCCTGTCTATCCTGCGTATCCCCTGTTCAGTTGTCTTTCGCGTTGTGCCCGTTGTGCCGTCGTGGTTTGTGCGTCGGTTGTGGTTCAGGGGCGGATGAAGCGCATCTTGTAGCCGGCCTCCTGACAGGCGGCATAGCGCTCCCTCGCCACCCGGCGCAGCTCCTCCTCGTAGGTGGGCGCGAAGTCGTAGAGGTGCGCGAACCGCTCAAACCACTCCGGCATGCCGTCGGCCCCGGCCAGGATGAGCACGTCCGAGTCCGTCCCGCCGGGTTCGTCGCCGAAGATGATCACCGGCTCGATCAGCGGACCCTCGACCTCGCTGAGGATCACGTGGGGGATGAA